>CAZVNC010000299.1:0-1203 GCA_964628305.1 uncultured Ideonella sp. | reverse complement strand
CGAAGTGGAACGAACAAAAGCCCGCCGCGGCGGGCTTTGCGTGCTGGATTCGTCCCGGAATCGCTGGCTTCAGGCGTTGTCTGCGCGCTGCGACAAGCGGCGCACGCCGAGTAGCGCACCGAGGCCGAGCAGCATCAGCGCGTAGGTCTCGGGTTCCGGCACCGGTGCCGTATTGACGTTGTCGATGCCGAAACCAGGCGCGGCGAGGAAGGCGCCGCTGACCGAGTCCTGGAACGTCAGGCTGACGAGGTTGCTGAAGCCGCCGCCGAGCGCGAACGACTGCCACCCTTGGCCGACGTTCAGCGACGCCGAGACCGTGCCGCCGCCGGACAGTGCGCCGGTCAACTCGATCGTGCCGTCCGGCGCGCCAATCCAGTACACGGCGGCGTCGAGCGCCGACACATCGAACGTGCCGCCGCCGACCTTGGTCATCACGACAAAAGCTCTTTGGCCGTCCCGGTCGCCATCGGCGAACAGAGAAGTCGTGCCGTTGTAGTTGACGTCGCAGCACGCGCCGGAGCCGGGCCCGAAGACGCCCCAGCCGGCAGACGTGAAGTCGAACTGAAAGCCGCTTTCGATGATCGGTGTGTCGAAGTCAGTAGGGTGGGCGTCGAAATCGATGACCATCGCCTGCGACTGGCTGGCGAACACGGCGCCGAGCAGCGCGGGCAGAAGGAGCTTCTTGACGTTCATGTGAGCCTTTCGGGAGCGTTGCGGGATTGCCGGGTCAATCCTAGCCACCGATGCCTGCGACGCCCATCCCACGTCTTGGGGGGTGGCCGGCAGAGATTCGTGGAGGAGGGCCACTCGACGGCGGCCCTTCCACTTGCGCGCGGGGCCCGCCGGCCCCGCAGGAGACCCCACATGCTGAACTACAACGGCCCCGGTGAAACCATCACCTGTACCGCTCCTCGCACGCTGGCCTCTGGCGAGGGTGCGCTCATCAACTCCCTGTTCGTGGTGGCTGCTGGCCCTGTGGCCAGTGGCGCCCAGTTCGAGGGCAAAACCGTGGGCGAGTTCCGCCTCACGGCCCTGAGCACCGACACCGCTGCCGTGGGCATCCCGGCCTACTGGGACAACGTGGCGTTCCGCGTCACCGTCACCCCGACCAGCAACAAGCTGATCGGCGTGTTTTCGGCTGCCAAGGCCAACGGCGACGCGGTCGCCACGGTGCGCCTCAACGGCATCTCGGTGTGATGACCG
>CAZVNC010000298.1:366-4059 GCA_964628305.1 uncultured Ideonella sp. | reverse complement strand
CTCGCCGGTGACCTGGGTGGCGCGCATCAGATCGAGCACGGCCGCCGTATTCGGCCCGAACGGGTTGATGACGCCCGAGCGCAACAGGGGCCCGAACTTGCTTTCGTAGACCGCGCCGCTGACGTAGCTGTCGACCTGCCGGTTGGTCGTGAGATTGGCGGCGAGTTGATAGCTCCAGCCGGCGAGCATTCCCTGCAGGCCGACGACGCCGTTCCACTGGTCGACGTTGGTCACGTCCACCCTGGGCCCCAGCTCGAGCGTGCGGTATTGCAGCACCAGCGGCAGGTCGGTGCGCCCGCCGTCCTGGCCGGCGACGTACGCCGTCGGGTAGTAGGGCGAGCTGGCCGGCAGCGTCATCGGCGTCGGCGTGTTGGCCCCCTGCACCGGCGTGGGCGAGATGAGCTGCGTGAACTTGCCGCGGTAGTACGAGCCCTCGACGAAGAACTGGGTGTCGGCGCGGATATCCCAGGTCAGCCGGCCGAGGACGTTGGCGGTTTCGTAGCCCGGGATCGTATCGATCACGCTCGCGTAATCGAACGCGCAACGCGTCGGACTCCGGCTTGTCGAAAACGAGTGCGGCGGCGCGCAGGACTCGGGCGTCGCGCCGCCGGGGTAGGGGATCGTCGGATTGCGCCAGCCTTCGAATCCGTACGGCTTTCCGGTCCCGGGATCGGTCTGCGAGATGTTGGCTGGATAGGTGGCGTCGCTCGTGAAGTTGGTGCCGATCTGCGGCAGGTATGACGTTTTCGTGCTCTCGCGCTGCGAGGCGTGCAGCGCATCCTGGCGGTAGTAGTCCGCGGTGACGAAGACGTTGTACTTGTCCTTGGCCAGATCACCGGTGCCCGCAGTGAGGCTGATGCGGCCGTTGTTGCCACCGCCCTGTTCGGTGGCGAAATAGTTCGCGTTGAACTCGACACCCTGGAAATCCTTGCGCAGGATGAAGTTGATGACGCCGCCGATGGCGTCCGAGCCGTAGATCGCCGAGGCGCCGTCCTTGAGGATCTCCACGCGTTCGATCGCCGACGCCGGGATGCCCGACAGATCGACGCTCTGGCCGCCGGACAGGGCGTACGTCGGCCGTTCAACAACACGAGTGTGCGCTGGCTCCCGAGGCCACGCAGCGACGCGGCGCTGAAGCCGGTGAGCATACCGCCGACACCGAGCGCCGGGTTGGAGCCGCCGAACGACTGGTTCGCGCTGACGCGATCGAGCAACTCCTGCATCGTCTGCACGCCGCCTTGCAGCATCTCCTCGCGCGTGATCACCTGCACCGGCAGGCCGCTCTCGCCTTCGATGCGCGCGATGTTGCTGCCGGTCACCTCGACCCTGTCGAGCTTGACGACCGACGCTTCCTCAGGCTGCGCGCCGACCGGCGCAGCCCACGCCGCGATGGCGCCGGCGAACGTGAGGGCCGGTGCGCGCCGGCCGCGGCGGCGCGCAAGCGGCAGGGAAGTCATTGCGGTGGAAGTCATTGCGTGCCTCCTGTGCCCGGTGCACCGTCGCGCTCATCCGCCTCTGCGCTGGACTCCAGCGGCAGGTCGAGCACCGCCTCCGTCGCGCGTGGGTCTGCCCGGCGCAGTTCGAGCCGGGCGCTGCTGCCGTACAGCGCATCGAGCCGCTCACGCAGCGCGGCGATGCCGTCGCCGCCGGTCTCGGGCGCGAAGCCGACGCCGCTGTCGCGGATCAGCAGCCGCAGCCGGCCGTCGCGCACATCGGTGTGGATGCTTATCGCGCCCGCGCCCGCACTCGCACCGGTCGCGGGTTCGAGCCCGCGCACGATGGCGTGGTCGATCAGCGGCAGCAGCATCATCGGCGGCATGCGGATGTCGTTGGCGCCGGGCAGCGGCGCCTCGATGGCGACGCTGAGCCGCTCGCCCAGGCGCAGCCGGACGATGTCCAGATAGGCGCGCGCGAGTTCGATCTCCCGCCCGACGGTGGAGGACGTGTCGCGCATCATCGGCATCGCCGCGCGCAGGTAGGAGATCAGCGCGTCGAGCATGTTGCCCGCCTGCGCGGGATCGTCCTCATGGAGCCGCTCGACCTGCGCCAGCGTGTTGAACAGGAACTGCGGCTCGATACGCGCCTGCATCGCCTGCAGGCGCGACTCGAAGGCCAGGCGCGAGCTGCGGGTGCGGTCGAGTTCGGCGCTGCGCAGGCGTGTCGCGGTCTTGCGGGCGGCGCGACGGTCGGCATACAGGAACACGGCCGATGCGTTCATCACGAGGCCTTGGGGCAGAATGAAAAGGGCCCAGAAGACGTGGCGCTTCACAGCGTCGGGGAGCTCTTGGTCTGCCGGCGTCCCCAGGTGTCCCACCAATGAATCGAATGCCAGGATCACCGGCTGCCTCAGCAGATAGGCGAGCACGAAAGATGCCAGTGTTGCCACCGCATACGCGGTCCGCGGCCGCGCGCCTTCGTCCACGGCGCGGTCCGCGACGACGACCGCCAGGACCAGACAGAAAGCGACGACCTGGTCCCAGATCGCATCGCGCAGAATGAAGAGCGGCACTGGCAACATCTGCGCCGACATCTCCAGCCACTGGATGCTGAAGACTGCGGTATTGAAAGCGGAGATTCCGAGGCCGTAGAGAACGGCGATGCGGACCTGCACCCAGCCGACCCCGCGCAGCGCATCGGCCGCCATGGCGGCGAAGCGTCCCGCCCGGGCATCGGCCGCGACGATGGCGCTGCTCATGCGTCCCTCCCGCGCCCGGCGCGCTCGTATGGCAGGCTGATCGTGGCCACCACGCCGCGCGGCTGGTTGAGCGCCAGCGATAGGCTGGCATCGGTGCCGTACTTCGCCGTCAGGCGCGCCCGCGTGTTGGCCAGTCCGGTCCCGCCGCCGCCGGATGTCGTGAAGCCCTGTCCGGTGTCGGCGACTCGAACGACGAGCTGCCCCGCCGAGACCGAAGCGCGCACGTCGACGCGGCCCCCCTCGCGCAGCGGGCTCAGGCCGTGCTTGATCGCGTTCTCCACCAGCGTCAGCACCATCAGCGGCGGCAGCGACGCGTCGCGCAGCGCCTCGGGCACGTCGATCGAGAACGCCAACCGGCGGCCCATGCGGATCTGCTGGATGTTGAGGTACGCCCGCACGTGGTCGAGCTCGCGCCCGAGCGTCGACGCCGAGCGCATCTGCGGCAGCGCGCCGGCGAGGTAGCTTGCGAGGTCGTGCAGCATGCGGGCGCCGGCGGCGCGATCGGTGTCGTACAGGCGCTTGACGTGCGCCAGCGTGTTGAACAGAAAGTGCGGCTCGATCTGCGCCTCGAGCACTTGCAGGCGCGCCTCGGCCGTCTGGCGGTCCATCTGCTCGGCGTCGATCGCACATTGCTCGACGGCGGCTGCGTGCTCGGCCTGGGTGCACAGGTAGAGCCAGGCGCCGGTGATGACGATGCCGACGGACGAGTAGCGCAGGATGCGGGAGAAGAAGGCGAGGACCAGAATCGCGGGAGGTGTGTCCATGTCGACGGGGGGTGCGCCCCACCCCATCCAGGCGTAAATCCAGGCCCCCAGAAACCAGACGATGCCTGTGACGACGATGATGGCCCCGGCAGCAACCGCATACCGGACAAGCCCGCCGGCCGGATACCGGTTGCGCACCCACACGGCCGTGCCCAAGGTCGCGAGGCCGAGGACGACGTTGCGCGTCAGGAAGAAAAGAAACAGAAGGGACCAGATCGAAAACGGCGCAGTCAC
>CAZVNC010000298.1:0-356 GCA_964628305.1 uncultured Ideonella sp. | reverse complement strand
CGGCGTTGTTGATCGTGGTGACGAGGGCGACACCGGCGACGATCAGGAGGCCGGTGACGCCGATGCCCTGGTACCAACGGCGGCGGTCATCCATCGAGCCGAAGTACCGAGGCCGGGGCGCAGGGGAGAGGGCTGCTCTGCTCATTTGTGCTGCCCTACATCTGCTTCAACAGACGCCGATACGGATCGCTGCTTCCTCGGTCTGCGCGTCGGCAGCGGGCGCGGCGGCAGGCGGGCCCGCTGGTCTTCATGGCGCTGCTTCCGGGAACGACGATGCGGTGCGCGCGTCGGCGCTTGCGCTCGACTCCAGCGGCAGGTCGAGCACCGCCTCCGTCGCGCGTGGGTCTGCCCGGCGC
>CAZVNC010000297.1:0-4061 GCA_964628305.1 uncultured Ideonella sp. | reverse complement strand
TGTGGAACATGGTCGATCTGGAGCGGCTGAAATGGCAAGGCGCGGAGGCGCTGACCCCCGGCCGGCACACGGTCGAATTCGACTTCAAGTACGACGGCCTGGGTGCGGGCACGCTCGCGTTCAACGACTTCAGCGGCGTCGGCCGGCCCGGCGTGGGCACGCTCAAGGTCGACGGCAAGGTCGTCGACACCAAGCCGATGCCGAAGACGTTGCCGATGATCCTGCAGTGGGACGAGAGCTTCGACATCGGCTCGGACACGCTGACCGGCGTCAACGACGCCGACTACAAGCCGCCGTTCGCGCTGACGGCCAAGCTGAACAAGCTGACGGTCAAGGTCGACCGGCCGGAGTTGAGCAAGGCCGACATCGCCAGGCTCGAAGCGGCGATGAAGGGCAAGGCGATGCGCGACTGAGCAGCGAGTTGGGCGAGGGGCCCGAGTGGTCGCGTGGCGATGGCACTCGCCGCGGCGGCCCGGCCGCCGCCGGTCAGAAGGCGCCGCATGACATTTGCCTAGAGAAGATGTCGCCATGATTGAAAGTTCACCTCGAAGCAGCTTGGCGAAGCGATTCGCCGCCGGCGCGCTACTTGCCGGCCTGCTCGTGGGCCTAGCGAGCGCGCAGCCGCTCAGCGGCGCGCCGGCCGACCCGCAGCTGAAGTTCTCGACGCCGATGCCGCCCGACGTCGCCGTGCCCGCGGCGCTCGAGACGCGGCTCGGCCCGCTGCGCTTCGAAGGCGGCGTGCCCGACCTTGCCAGCGCCGACAAGTTGCTCGACAACCTCGACTTCCAGCACGCGGTGCAGGCCTACCTGCTCGGCCTGCCGCCGGTGAACCAGCTCGCCAACCGGCAGGCGATGCTATCGGTCGGCCCGGCCAACCTGACGGTGCCGATCTGGGAGCAGTTGGTCGACTCGCGCACGGTCGAGTTGACCGCCAACGACAACACGCCCTACACCTGGTTCTGGCTCGACCTGCGCCAGGGGCCGCTGGTGCTCGAGGTGCCGCCGAAGGTGCTGGGGCTGATCAACGACATGTGGTACCGCTGGGCGGGCGACGTCGGCATCACCGGCCCGGACCGCGGCCAGGGCGGCAAGTACCTCTTGCTGCCGCCGGGCTACAAGGGCGAGGTTCCGCCGGGCTACCGCGTCATCCGTCCGGCGACGCTCAGCGTCTGGACGGCATGGCGCAGCTTCCTCGTCGACGGCGACCCGAAGCCGGGCGTCGATGCGGTCAAGAAGAACACCCGCATCTACCCGCTCGCGCAGGCGGCCAACCCGCCCAAGCTGAACTTCGTCAACATGTCGGGCAAGCCGTTCAACATGGTCGGCCCGGCGGGCTGGCGCTTCTGGGAGATGCTGCACCAGGTGGTGCAGGAGGAGCCGACCGACACGGTCGATGCGACGACGCTAGGGATGTGGGCCTCGATCGGCATCCAGAAAGGCAGGCCCTTTGCGCCCGACGAGCGCATGAAGAAGGTCCTCACCGAAGCCGCCGCCGTCGGCGACGCCACGGCGCGTGCGATCGCCTACCGCCTGCGCGTCCGCGCCGGCTACTACTTCGACCACAGCAACTGGCGGTTGCCCTTCTTCGGCGGCTACCGCTTTGAGTGGCAGCCCGGGGTGGCCAATCTCGACGCCGCGGCGTTCTTCTTCTTCCTCGCCACCGGCGTCACGCCGGCGATGGACACCGCGATCGTCGGCGAGGGCTCGACCTATCCCTGGGCCGCGCTGGACGCGAACAACCAGCCGCTCGACGGCGGCAGGAACTATCGGCTGCGCCTGCCGCGCGATGTGCCGGCCAAGACCTTCTGGTCGGCGATCGTCTACAGCACGCAGACGCGCTCGATGCTGCAGACGAACCAGCAGTTTCCGAGCGTCAGCAGCCAGAACAAGGACCTGCAGACGAACGGCGACGGCTCGGTCGACGTGTTCTTCGGCCCCAAGGCGCCGGCCGGCAAGGAATCGAACTGGGTGCAGACGGTCCCGGGCCAAACCTGGTTCATGATCCTGCGCCTGTACGGGCCGCTCGAGCCGTGGTTCAAGCGCACCTGGCGGCCGGGGGAGATCGAGCCGATGCCTTGATCGGCGGCGATCGGCCACACCCCAGGCCGGACATTCGATGTGATCGCCTCGAGTTGCGGCCCTCGCCGCCGTAAGGCGCGCCGTGCCACGATTACGGCAGAGTTCAGCTTGGCTGCGGCGGTCGATCGCGGCCCAGTCGGCTGATCGACCTCGCCGCAATCCGGCGCCAAGCCCGAGCGGAATCGGCAGTATTCCCAGTTGCTGATCTTTGCGCTCGCAGGCGCGCAAAGTTGGTGTTTACCTGCACCGAAAGCACGGCTGCGCGTATGCAAGAATTCCGCAGCCCCACCGCCGCGCGACCTCGACGATGCCTGACACGAACCCAGAAGCGACGCCCGAAGCGGAAGTCGACGCGTCCGCCGTCGGCTCCGGTGCAGCGACGCCGCAGGCATCCGCAACGCCGGCGCGCAAGCGTCCCAAGCCCGGCGAGCGGCGCATCCAGATCCTGCAGACGCTGGCCGCGATGCTCGAGGAGCCGGGCGCCGACCGGGTGACGACGGCTGCGCTCGCGGCGCGCATCGAGGTGTCGGAAGCGGCGCTCTACCGCCACTTCGCAAGCAAGGCGCAGATGTTCGAAGGCCTGATCGATTTCATCGAACAGAGCGTCTTCACGCTCGTCAACCAGATTGCCGAGCGCGAGACCGACGGCCAGGTGCAGGCCCGGCGCATCGTCGCCGTGCTGTTGCAGTTCGGCGAGAAGAACCCCGGCATGACGCGTGTGATGGCGGGCGACGCGCTCGTCTTCGAACACGAGCGGCTGCTCGCGCGGATGAACCAGTTCTTCGACCGCGTCGAATCGCAGTTGCGTCAGAGCCTGCGGACGGCGGCCGAAGCGGCGGGGTCGCAGACGCCGACGGTCGATGCCAACGTCAGGGCATCGGTGCTGACGGCGTTCTGCGTCGGCCGCCTGCAGCGCTTTGCGCGCTCGGGCTTCAAGCGGTTGCCGACCGAACAGCTCGACGCCGCGCAGGGCCTGCTGCTCGGCTGATGCGCGCGGTGCCGAGGCCCGCTGCGCTCGGGGCTGGCTACACTCGCTGCCGATGACGCCAACCCATTCCATCGAAGGCCTGATCGCGCGTGCCGAGCAGTTGCTCACAAGGCTCGAAGCGGTGCTGCCGCGGCCGCTCACCGCGCCCGACTGGTCGGCGTCGATCGCGTTTCGCTACCGCAAGCGCGGCGCATCGGGCGTCGTCGAGCCGGTGCGCCACGTGGCGTCGATCCGGCTCGATTCGCTCGTCGAGGTCGAGCCCCAGAAGCTGCGCCTGCTGCGCAACACGGCGCAGTTCATTGCAGGCCAGCGCGCGAACAACGTGCTGCTGACGGGCGCGCGCGGCACGGGCAAGAGCTCGCTGATCAAGGCCGTTCTCAACGAGTTCGCGCCGCGCGGGCTGCGCCTGATCGAGGTCGACAAGGCCGACCTCGTCGATCTGCCCGACATCGTCGATCTCGTCGGCGAGCGGCCGGAGCGTTTCATCGTGTTCTGCGACGATCTCAGCTTCGACGAGGGCGAGCCGGGCTACAAGGCGCTGAAGTCGATCCTCGACGGCTCGGTCGCGCAGGCGAGCGAGAACGTGCTGATCTACGCGACGAGCAACCGCCGCCATCTGCTGCCCGAATACATGAAGGAGAACCTCACCTACAAGCACACCGACGACGGCGAAGTGCATCCGGGCGAGGTCGTCGAGGAGAAGATTTCGCTCTCCGAGCGCTTCGGGCTGTGGGTCAGTTTCTACCCGTTCAGCCAGGGCGAGTACCTCGCGATCGTCGCCCAATGGCTGCGACACTTCGGCGTCGCCGAGGACGCGATCCGCGACGCCCGGCAGGAGTCGCTCGTCTGGGCGCTGGAGCGCGGTTCGCGCTCGGGCCGCGTCGCGTTCCAGTTCGCGAGCGACTACAGCGGGCGCGGCGCATCGGTCCCGGCGTGAGCGACGGACAGCGCGAACCGCGTCGTCCGGTGGACGCCGAAGGTCACGAACCGCGTC
>CAZVNC010000296.1:0-4064 GCA_964628305.1 uncultured Ideonella sp. | reverse complement strand
TCGGCTCCCCGCCGCATTCGCCCGCTTCGATCCCCGCTGAGGTGGTCCCCTCTATCGCGTCTCATGCGGCGATTGTGGAGGAAGGCCGCAGCGCCCGCGCCGCTGAAGTGGCGGAACGCGCCGCCTGCGGGCGACTCTACATACAATGCCGATCATGAAATTCGCGACGCTTGGCCTCCTCGGTCTCTGGCTGTGCCCGCTCGCGGTCTGGGCGGCGCAACCGGCGGCGGCTGGCGTCGCGCAGCCCGAGGCGCCGGCGCCGGCTGCGTCCGGGCCGTCCGCCGGATTGCCCGCCAGACCGGGCCCGGATGCCCCCGGACGCGAG
This sequence comes from uncultured Ideonella sp., assembly GCA_964628305.1. Classification (GTDB taxonomy): domain Bacteria; phylum Pseudomonadota; class Gammaproteobacteria; order Burkholderiales; family Burkholderiaceae_C; genus CAIKUF01. The sequence goes on along the minus strand of CAZVNC010000296.1, from coordinate 3,739 downwards.
CCGATCGAGCCCAACGTGCAGCACATCGTGATCGAGGGCAAGAACACGCGTGTCGAGGAGTTGCGGGTGCGCGGCCAGACGCAGAGTATTACCGTGAAGAACAAGGACGCCCCGGCCTACGAGATCGTGGTCGGTGACGGTTCGCGCGACATGTCGAGCGACGCCGGCGCGCAAAAAGGCGCCGCCGGTCAACGGGTGTGGCGCCTGCTGTCGTTCTGATCGCGCAATGGCCGTCTACACCGAAGTGTCGCGCGACGCCGCGCAGGCGCTGCTCGCCCGCCTGAATCTGGGCACGCTGCGCACCCTCGAGCCTTGCGCGGGCGGAATCGAGAACACCAACTACTTCTGCGACACCGATACCGGCCGCTACGTGTTGACGCTGTTCGAGCGGCTCGGTGCAGGCGAACTGCCCTACTACCTTCACCTGATGAAGCACCTCGCCGGGCGCGGCATCCCGGTGCCTGCGCCGCATGCCGACGCCGACGGCGAGCTTCTGCACCGCGTGTGCGACAAGCCGGCCGTGCTGGTCGACCGCCTTCAAGGCAGCCCGTGCCTCGCGCCCGACATCGCGCACTGCGAAGCGGTCGGCGCGATGCTTGCGCGGATGCACCTGGCCGGCCTCGACTATCCGCGCACTCAGCCGCATCCCCGCGGCCTGGCGTGGTGGCTGCAGACGGCGCCCGTCGTGCGGCCCTTCCTCGACCCGGCGCAGTGCGCGCTGCTCGACATCGAACTCGGCTTCCAGCAGCACGTTGCCGCGTCCGACGCGGCACGTGCCCTGCCGCGCGGCGCGATCCATGGCGATCTGTTCCGCGACAACGCGATGTTTCGAACCACGCCGCAGGGCGACGCGCTGACCGGCTTCTTCGACTTCTATTTCGCCGGCGTCGATGCGCTGCTGTTCGATGTCGCGGTCTGCCTCAACGACTGGTGCACCGACCCGGCGTCGGGCCGTCTCGAGGAAGCGCGCGCCGCGGCCTTCGTGCGCGCCTACGCGGCGGTGCGCCCATTGAGCGGCGACGAGGCCCGGCTGATGCCGGCGATGCTGCGCGGCGCCGCGCTGCGGTTCTGGATATCGCGCCTGTGGGATCTGCACCTGCCGCGCGATGCCCGGCTGCTGAAGGCGCACGATCCGTCCCCGTTCGAGCACATGCTGCGTGAACGCGCGCGTACACCCTGGCATCCGACCGAGATCGCGACGACTCATGCAAGCTGACACTCCGATGAAACTTCACCAAGTGCCGGCACGCAACGGCGCGACCTGGGTGCGCCGCGGTTTTGCCGTGTTCTTCAAGCGTCCGCTGGTCTTTGCCGCGCTGTTCGCGGGCGTCCTGTTCTTCGGCCTCGTCGCGCTGCTGCTGCCGTTCATCGGCGAGTTCGTGATGCTCGCGGCGATGCCGCTCGTCTCGCTCGGTTTCATGCTCGCGACGCGGCGCGTGATGCTCGGCAATCTGGCTGGCCCGGGCGTCTTCATCGAGCCGCTCAGGGGCTCACGCGGCAAGAGCATCGCGCTCGTGCAGATGGGCGTCGTCTATGCGGTCGCGACGTTCGCGATTCTGATGTTGAGCGACGTCGCCGACGGCGGCAAGTTCGATGCGCTGCAGGACGCGATCGCCTCCGGCGATAGCGACGCCGCCAAGATCGCCGCGCTGCTCGGCGACGCGCAGCTTCAGTTCGGCCTGCTGCTGCGCTTCGGCCTGGCGTCGCTGCTGTCGCTGCCGTTCTGGCACGCGCCGGCACTCGTTCATTGGGGCGACCAGAGCGTCGGCAAGGCGTTCTTCTTCAGCACCATGGCGTGCTGGCGCAACCTGCGCGCGTTCGGCGTCTACGCCCTCGCCTGGGGCGGCGTGATCCTGGCCTTCGGTGTCGTTGCCAACGTGATGGCCGCGCTGCTGCAATCGCCGCAGATCATCGCGCTGGCGACAGTGCCGGTCGGCCTGCTGTTGTCGACCGTGTTCTACGCTTCGCTCTACTTCACCTTCGCGGATTGCTTTGCGCCCGATCGCGCGCCGGACGCCGAACCGGTTTGAAACGGGGCCCGGTCGAGCGGCGTGCCATCGGCCGCTGCACACGCTGCGCGTCACGGCCGCTGCTCTCGCGCTGATGTGTGCGCGGCTCGCGTCGCAGGAGGCGGCGGCGCAGGAGGCGGCGGCAGCGCCCGAGCGCTCGGGCTGGCCCGACCCCGAAATGCCCTGGGACGAACTGGTCGCCGATCTGAAAGCGAACGCGAGTCTCGCGCTCGGCGTCTCGGCCGCCTACACGCCGAGCTACATGGGGTCAGGCAGCCAGCAATTGCGGCCACGTCCGCTGTGGGCATTCCAGTACGGCCGCCTGCGCATCAGCACCGGCGGCGCCGCAGCGGTGCTCGGTATCGCCCAGGATCCGCGCGGCCCGGGCGCGAGTGCCGAACTCTTCAGCAGCGAGCGATTTCGAACCGGCGTCGCGCTGCGCATCGACCGTGGCCGCAACTCGTCCGATGTCGAGGGCCTCGAGGGCCTGCCGGACATCGCGGCCACGCTGCGCGGCCGCGTCTACGCCTCGTATGCGATGACACCGCGCTGGGCGCTCGCCGGCAGCTTCTCGCAGGACCTCCTCGGCCGCGGCGGCGGCGCGCTGGCCAGTGCCGACCTCGGCTACCGTGCGCCCATCACGCCGCGCGCGGAGTGGTACTTCGGCACCAGCTTGAGCTGGGCCGATATGCGCTACCTGAGGAGCCGTTACGGCGTGCCAAGCGACTCGCCGAGCGGGCTGCCCGCCTTCACTCCGGGTGCAGGCCCGAACAGCGCAAGCGTCGGCACGGGTTTCACCGCAGCGATGAGTTCGCACTGGGTGCTGTTCGGCGGTGCGAGCGCGACGCGCCTCCTCGGCTACGCCGAAGACAGCCCGGTGACCGACAAGGGAGTTGCGGCATCGGTGTCGATCGGCCTCGCCTACCGCTGGGGCATGCGCTATGGCGGTGTGCTGCCGGTGCCGCGCGTCGCGCCTGCCCCGTCGGCGCCGGGCGAGGCGCAATGAGCCCCCGCCCTGCCGCTCCGAAGAGGCCTTGCACCGCAGTGCGGAGTACGCAGCTTGCCCGGTGAGCCGGAGCGTGCTCCGGGGCATCCGGCCGGCGCCGGCCGGCGCGACGCCGCGCGTCAGTCCCGGCCTTGCAAGATCAGGGCCCGCCGGGTTCGTGTGAAACTCGGCGCTCGCGACCCGCATCCCTGCCACTGGAGGACCCGCCATGCTCGTCGAGCGCATCTGGACTGGCAACGCCTATCGCAACTACAACTACCTCGTCGCCTGCCCCGAAAGCGGCGAGGCGCTCGCGATCGATCCGCTCGATCACGAGAAATGCCTGAACGCGGCGCGGGTGCGCGGCTGGCAGATCACGCAGGTGCTCAACACGCACGAGCACCTCGACCACACCGGCGGCAACGCAGCGGTGATCGCGGCGACCGGTGCGAAGCTGATCGCGCACCACCGCGCCGGCAAGAGCATCCCGGGCGTCGATCGCGGCGTGAAGGCGGGCGACATCATCAAGGTCGGCCGCACCGTCGAGCTCGAATGCATGGACACGCCGGGCCACACGATGTGCCACATCTGCCTGCGCTCGCACACCGAGCAGCCGGCCCTCTTCTCGGGCGACACGCTGTTCAACGCCGGCGCCGGCAATTGCCACAACGGCGGCAACGTCGAAGAGATGTACGCGACCTTCGCCAGCCAGATCGCGAAGCTGCCCGACGAAACGCGCGTCTAT
>CAZVNC010000295.1:0-4068 GCA_964628305.1 uncultured Ideonella sp. | reverse complement strand
TTCGTTGTCTTCGGCTTGCTTGCCCCTTCGGCGCGTCGCGGCAGGCGCTGCCCGACGGGGGCTCATGCTGTGGCGGCCGGCGCTGCGCGTCGGCTGCGCTGCGGTGCTCGGCCTTCAGTCGCGTCGCAGAACTCGCTTCGTTCGCTGCGCGCACTGCGCTCAGACAGATGCGACGAGTCAGTCTACGAAGCGCGCTGCGCGCGCCGACTGAAGGCCTGCGCTCCTCGCCGCCACACAAATCGCCCCTGCCGGGCAGCGCCTGCCGCGATGCAACGGCGGTGCCTCTTGCCAATACCACGCCGAGCCTCACAGCAAAGGCGCGTCCGGACAGGTCGCGTAGCGCCTCTGGAGCGCCGAGAATCGCAGGGCTCGTGGCCGCGCGCGCAGCGCGCTTCGTAGACTGACTCGTCGCATCTGTCTGAGCGCAGCGAACGAAGTGAGCGAAGCGAGTTCTGCGACGGGCCACGAGGCCGAGCATCGCAGGGCAGTCGGTGCGCAGCGCCGACCGCTCCAGCGAAGCGCAGCGGCCTGACCGGACGCGCCTTTGCCGCGCCAGATGCCGCGAGCAATGCCGGCCTGCAGCCAGGGGCAGCAACCGTTCAGTGCCAGATGACCGTGGAGGTTTCACTTCAGCGCACTCGCTCGCAATGCGCGAGCAACGGCTCGAACACCGCCCTCGCGCAGGCGTCGAACGCGTCCCAGCCCTCGCCCATCGGGTCCGGCAGGCCGCGCAGCGCGAGGCGATAGGCCGGGTCCGCCGATTCGGCAAACGGGTTGCGATCGCTCGCCTGCCACGCCGAGCGCGCCCGGGCCGCATTTTCGCCTTCGCCGAGGTAAGCCCAGGCCGACTTCGGGAAGAAGTACAGCGGCTCGCGCAGCCCGCGCGCGTACAGCGCGACGAGGGTGCGAAGCGCCTCGCGCGCGGCGCCGACCGGATGCAGCACGATCGTCTCGTCGCGCGCGAGCCAGGTCGTTCGCAGCTCGACGCCGGGCGCAGGATCGGCGCACAGCAGCAGGTGGTGCAGCCAGGCTTCGAGCATGTCGCGCGCGCGCAGTGCGTCGTAGCGATGGCGCACCAGGCCGCCGGCGCGCAGGTCGGCAAAGCCGGCATGGACGCGCCAGCTTTGCCCGCCCGATTCGAACTCGACCTGCGCCGCGTGCGGCGCGAGCACCGGCTGCGCGGTCAGCGCATTGAGTCGCAGCGCGAAGCGCTCGAGGCCGGCGAGTTCGAGATCGAGGAAATGGCGCCCGAACGCACCGGCCGGCACTTCGGTGCCGGCGAGCGCGAGCGCGCGTGCTTCGTCCACGCGCTGCCCCGCGCACAGGCCGGGCAGCAGCCGCGCGGCGAGTGCGCTGCGCGCCGGGATGTCGGCGATGAACGGCTCGTCGTCCTGCAGCTCGTCCTCGGCCTTGGCGAGCAGCATGCCGAGACGGCGCGCGAGCAGGTAGCGGCACGGATTGCCGAAGAACGCGATCAGATCGGCGAGCGCTACATCGCACCACTCGTCGCCGGGCGGCGCGAGCGGCGCGGTGAAGAACGGCGGTAGCGCCTCGGGAATCGCGTCGTCGTCCGCGTCGTCCTCGTCTCCCGACGCCGCAAGCGGTGCGTCCGGTCTGGCCGGCGCAGCCTTGCGCAGCGCCGCGATCCGCAGTCGCAGCGCCTGCGCCGTCTCGGCGTCGAAACTGCGAACGCGCGGGTCGGCGTCGGCCTTGAATCCGAGTTCCGAGAAGGCCTGCAGCGGATGCGGCACGACGAGCCGCGCGCGCACCGCGGCGGGGTCGCCGGCGATCGCCGGCAGCAGCGCCTCGAGCAGTTCCGACACCAGCGTCGACGGCGGCAGCGGTGCGTTGTCGCGCACGCTGCGCCCGGTGTAGCTCAGGTAGAAGTGCTCGCGCGCGGCGAGCAGCAAGTCGAGGAACAGGTTGCGCTCGTCGATGCGGCGCTGGCGATCGCCGGGTTGCGGGTCGCGCGCCAGCAGGTCGTACTCGGCCGGCCGCGCCTGGCTCGGGAACGCGCCGTCGTCTAGGCCGATCGCGCAGATCACCTTGTAGGGCAGGTTGCGCAGGCTGCTCATCGAGGCGAAGGTGACGCCGCCGCTGGGCACGCCGCCGCGCGCTGCATCGTCGAGCGCCTCGCCGAGCGCAGTGCGCAGCACGTCGAGCGGCAGCGCCTGGTCGGGCGTCGCGCGGCGCAGTTCATCGGCGAAGCGCTCGATCGCGGCCCGCGTCTCGAGCAGGTCTTCCCGTTCATCGTCCTGCGGCGCGAGGAAGTCCGTCATCAGCTCGACGAGCAGCGCTGTCCAGGCGGCGGCCGGCAGTGGGGCCGCCACGCGCCGCTGCAACGCGGCGAGCTGGCCGACGATGCGCCATAGCGCGCCGAGCGCGATCGCGTCCGAGCCTTCGGCGTCGCCCGCCGGCAGCTTGGCGTCGAACGGCGCATCGACGCGCGCCGGCAGCGCGTAGCCGAGAAAGAGCCGGTCGAGGCCATCGGCAAAGCTGTGCGCCGGCTGCGCCGGCAGGCCGAAGCTTGCGCGGTGTCCGGCGTCGAGCGCCCAGTGCACGCCGGCGTCCTGCAGCCAGGCATGGACGAGCGCGAGGCCCTCGGCGTCGAGGCCGAAGCGGCGCGCGACGAGGCCTTGCTGCAACAGCCCGAACACGGCGCTCGCCGTGAAGCGCGAGCCGGCGAGCGCGAGCAGATCGAGCAGTGCGCGGGCGGCCGGGTTGACGCTGCTGCGTGCGCGGCCGGTGACGTGATACGGGATGCGGCGATCCGGCGGCGCGGTCGCGAACACGGCGTCGATCAGCGGTGCGGCGGCTTCGAGGTCGGGCGTGACGACGAGGATGTCGGCCGGCGCCGGCGGCTGGGGCGATGCAAAGAGCGCCAGCAGCCGGTCGTGCAGCACTTCCAGCTCGCGCGCCAGGCCGTGGCAGACGTGGACCTCGATGCTGCGGTCGTCGTCGTCGAGCGTGATCGAAGCCGGCGGGAGCTCGGTCAGGTCGAGGATCGAGCGCTGCAGTTGAGCGAGCAGTGTGTCGCCTGCGGGCGCGTCGAAGTGCGCCTCGTCGATCGCCGCGTCGCCAGTCGCGCCGATCAGCAGTTCGAGTTGCGCCTTCGTCTGCCGGCCCCAGGCGGCGAGCAGGCCATTGCCCACCTCGTGATGCAGCGCAGCGCCGGTTGCCGCGCGCGCCGTCAGGTAGGCGAGGCGCTTGCGATCCACCACGTCGAGCCAGTATTCGCGGCATGGGTTCAGTGCGTAGACCTGCACGTCGACGCAGCGCGCGAGGGCCTGCAGCAGGCCGAGGTGCAGCGGCGGCATCGACGGCAGGCCGAACACGTGCAGCTTCGCTGGCAGCGTGCCGGCGGCGACGAGCGCGTCGCCATCAGCCGCAAGCGCGTTGGCGAACGCCGCTGCCGGGTGCGCGTCGCCGGCGTCCACAGCGAGCCGGCGCCACAGCGCGGCCTGCCAGGCATCATCGGCACATGCCGATGCAGCTGCGCCGTCCTCCAGCACGCTGCGCCGTCCGACACTCCACTGCGCCAGCCATTGCGGCCGGTAGGTGATGTACTGGTCGAACACACCGGCCACCTGCTGCGCGAGCTGAAAGCGCATCGCCGCGTCGCTGCGCACGAGATAGTCATTCAAGCGCGGATGGGCGGCGCCGAAGGCCGGATCGTCGAACGCGGCGAAGATGCGCCACGCGAGCACGCCTGGCGCGAACGGCGACTCGGCCCGCACGCCCGGCACGACGCGTGCGATCCACTGCCACAGGCTCTGCGCGAGGTAGCCGAAGTGCACGTTGGCGCAGACGCCGTGGCGCTGCGCGATCTCGAGCGTCAGATAGCGGCGCAGCGCGGCGCTCGGCACGATCACCTCGTCGGCGGTGAACAGCGCGCCGCTGCCGACGCCCTCGGCGAGCAGGCCGGCAAGACGTTCGGTGCGGTTGGCGAAGTGGATCGTCAGCATGGGGCGGTCGTTGCGCCCATTGTCGGCGCCGGAAACGCAAAGGGTCGCGACCCCGATGTCCCGCGCCCACAAGCTCATGGCGTAAGGCTGTGTCGCCGGACCG
>CAZVNC010000294.1:3319-4075 GCA_964628305.1 uncultured Ideonella sp. | reverse complement strand
GTCAGCACGTTGCGCGGGATGCGGAAGTATTCGACCGTGCGCGCGAGCGCGAAGCTGTTGGGCGGGATGATGCAGACGTCGCTGTGGATGTCGACGAAGCTCTTCTCGTCGAAGTTCTTCGGGTCCACCACCGTGCTGTGGATGTTGGTGAAGACCTTGAACTCGGGCGCGCAGCGGATGTCGTAGCCGTAGCTGCTCGTGCCGTAGCTGATGATGCGCGTGCCGTCGGCGGCCTGGCGCACCTGGCCGGGCTCGAACGGCTCGATCATGCCGGTCGTCTCGGCCATGCGGCGGATCCACTTGTCGCTCTTGATGCTCATCGTGCGTTTCCCTGGGTTGGCGGCATTCTAGGGGCCGCCCACCGCCCGGCTCAGGGCGCGCTGCGCGGCGGCTCGGGCTCGGCGTCGAAGCGCTCGAAGCCGCAGTAGCAGATGAAATGGCGGTTCGTCGCCCGGCCGAAGAGCAGCATGCCCAGGCGCTTCGCGGTCTCGTAGCCCATCTGCGTCACGCCGCTGCGCGAGACGATGATCGGCACCCCCATCTGCGCCGACTTAATGACCATCTCGCTCGTCAGGCGGCCGGTCGTGTAGAAGGCCTTGTCGGCGCCGCCGACATCGTGCAGCCACATCCAGCCGGCGATGGTGTCGATCGCGTTGTGGCGGCCGACGTCTTCGACGAAGTTCAGCATCTCGGCCTGCCGAAAGAGCGCGCAGCCGTGCACCGATCCTGCCGATTTGTAGGTGCTCTCCTGCAGCC
>CAZVNC010000294.1:0-3309 GCA_964628305.1 uncultured Ideonella sp. | reverse complement strand
CCGCATCGCCTCGAGCAGGCCGTACAGCGCCGATTGGCTCAGCCGCGCACCCGGGTCCGCCGCGTTCGGCAGCGCGATCGCGTCAACCTCGTTCATCAGGTTGCCGAACACCGTGCCCTGGCCGCAGCCGGTCGTCACGACGCGCCTGGCGGTGCGCGCCTCGAAGTCCGCAATGCCGCGGCGCGTCTTCACCGCCGCCGCCTGCACGTCCCAATCGACGGTGATCGATTCGATGTCGGCCATCGAATCGACGAGGCGCTGGTTGCGCAGATAGCCGAGCGTGAGCAGCTCGGGCGCCGCGCCGAGCGTCATCAGCGTCACGAGTTCGCGCTTGTCGACGAAGATCGTCAGCGCCCGCTCGGCCGGAATCGTGATGCAGCGCGTCGCGCCGTACTCATCGCGCGCCTCGACCTGCTGCGTGAGCGGTGCGCTGGCGCGGGTCAGCTTCAACCTCGGGCGGTGCGTTGCGGGTGTCTGCATCCCGCCATTCTGGCCGGTTGCGGATGCCGGCCCCGGCGACAGGGGCGCGACGGGGACCGCGCTCAGGACGCGGCCGGCGCCGCCGCGACGAACGGACCGGGGTCCTCGCAGGCCGGGGTCGGCAGCGCGGGCTTGACCTCCTTGCCGGCCTGCTTCATCTCGGCGAAGAAGCGTGCCGCGACCCTCTCCTGCGCCTGGCAGGTCTCGAACGCGGCGCGCTTGGCACTCCACTCCGCCTTGGCCGCCGCCTCGGCCGCCTTCGCCTTGGCCTCCTCGCTTGGCGGGGGGAGCTTGGCAAAGACGCCGCTCGCAAGCACGAACGCGAGCGGCAGGCCGATCAGGGTGAATCTGGAGCGCTTCATGATGGCATTCCTTTGCGTTCGCCGCTAGCGCGTCGGCTTCACGACCGGCGCCGGCAGCGGCGCATCGGGTGTGCGTTGGGCCGCGATCTTGCCGGCCTTGATGTCGTCATACCAGAGCTCGTGGTGCTCCTTGGCCCAGGCCTCATCGACATAGCCGGTGCTCATGCCCTGCCACGCGCCCTTCATGCCGATCGTTCCGATGTAGATGTGGCCGGCGAAGAGCGCCATCATCAGCGCCGCGGCACTGCCGTGCACCATGTTCGCGACCTGCATCGTCGCGCGCGTGTACTCGACGCCGGGGACGATCTTGTCGAGGACGAGTCCGGCCGCGACGACGATCAGGCCGAGCACGAACACGCCGACCCAGAACACGATCTTCTCGCCCGCGTTGAATCGGTGCGACGGCACCTCGCGCTTGCTCAACAGCCCGCCGAACTTGACGAGCCACTTGCCATCGCCCGAGCGCGGCAGGTTGTCGCGCACGAAGGTGAGGATGATGATGACGAGCGAGACGGCGAAGATCGGCCCGGCGAAGTTGTGCGCCGTCTTGAGCGCATAGGTGAGCCAGCCGAAGAGCGCATGGCCGATCACCGGCAGCAGGAACCACTGGCCCCAGGCGATGACGATGCCGGAGATCGCTAGCACGACGAAGGCGACCGCGTTGGCCGCATGCGCCGTGCGCTCGAACACGCTGAAGCGCTCGATCACCCGCCCGGTGTCGGGCTCGTGCCCGCCGAGCGCCCCGACCCGCCAATAGAAGACGCCGATGGCGATCACGACCAGCAGCAACAGCGCGCCGCCGTACGGGATGATCCAGTTGTTGCGCGTCTGCCGCCAGGCTTCACCGGCGGTCGTGAAGCGCGAGCCCGGATAGCTCGTCAGGCTCTGGATCAGCGTCCCCGCCTCGCTGCCTTCGACCTGCGTGATTCCGGGAGCATCACCCGACCCGTGCACCTTGCGCCACATCGGCGCGTTGTTTCCGGGCTGGCTCTTCGCGCGCTGCGCATTCGTGTCGTCAGGCTTGGGGTCGGCCGGAACGACGAACCCGGCCGGTGGGCCGGCTTGCGGCGCGGAAGCGGCGGCTTCGTCGGCGGCCGATGCGTGACCGAGCGCCAGCGCAAGCACCGCCGCTGCCGCCGCGCGACCGAGCGTGTCTGCAATCGTCAGGCTCATGCTCCCTCCTGCTATCGGGCGACCGTCGGTCGATCAGCGAATGCGCACATACTCGTTCTGGTTCTGCGTGCGCCGATTCACCTCCGCCAGCCAACTCGCCTTGTCACCCGAGGTCCAACCGGAAGCGACGAACGGGTCCGCAGCAGCCTCCCAAGGCGGCTGCGTCGCCAGCCTCGAGGACGCGACGCTGCTTTGATCCTTCTCGCAGCCGGCGAGCGCGGCCGCGGCCAACAGCGAGAAGCCGGCGATCATCAGGCGTGTCCTCATCATCACTTCTTCTCCCCCGCCGCGGGCGTCGCAGGGGCCGGCGCCGCGGGCCGGCCATAGGCGGTGCCCCAGCCCCAGACCTCGCTGCCGGTGCCGCGGCTCACGACCCGCATGCGCAGGATGTCGGCGATGACGTCGCCGTCGCCCCCGAGCAGCGCCTTCGTCGAGCACATCTCGGCGCAGATCGGCAGCTTGCCTTCGGCGAGCCGGTTGCGGCCGTACTTCTCGAACTCGGCCTCGCTGCCATTCGTCTCGGGCCCGCCGGCGCAGAACGTGCACTTGTCCATCTTGCCGCGCAGGCCGAACGTGCCATTGCTCGGGAACTGCGGCGCGCCGAACGGGCAGGCGTACGAGCAGTAGCCGCAGCCGATGCACACATCCTTGTCGTGCAGCACGACGCCTTCTTCGGTGTGATAGATGCAGTTGACCGGGCAGACCGCGATGCACGGTGCGTCGCTGCAATGCATGCAGGCGACCGAAATGCTCTTCTCGCCGGGCACGCCGTCGTTGAGCGTCACGACGCGGCGCCGGTTCACGCCCCACGGCACGTCGTGTTCGGCCTTGCACGCCGTGACGCAACCGTTGCATTCGATGCAACGCTCGGCGTCGCAGATGAACTTCATTCGTGCCATCGCTCAGCCCTCCCGCCGGGTCGTCGTTGCGTGCTTCATGCCACTGCCTTCTCGACCTGGCAGATCGTCGTCTTCGTCTCCTGCATCATCGTCACCGAGTCGTAGCCATAGGTCGTCGCGGTGTTCACCGCTTCGCCCTGGATGATCGGCGCCGCACCTTCGGGGTAGTAGGCCCTCAGATCGGCGCCCTGCCAGCGGCCCGCAAAGTGGAACGGCAGGAACACGGTGCCAGGCCCGACGCGTTCGGTGACGAGTGCCCGCACGCGCAGGCGCGCGCCCTCGGGCGTCTTCACCCAGACCTGATCGCCGTCACGGATGCTGCGGTCGTTCGCCGCCGTCGGATTGATCTCGACGAACATGTGCTGCTGCAATTCGGCGAGGAACCGGTTCGATCG
>CAZVNC010000293.1:0-4082 GCA_964628305.1 uncultured Ideonella sp. | reverse complement strand
CAAGGGCCTGTTCGTGAAGGAGCTCGAGACGGCGATCGAGGAGGGCCGGGCGCAGCTCGCGGTGCATTCGCTGAAGGACGTGCCGATGCAATTGCCGCCCGGCTTCGTGCTCGGCGCGGTGCTCGAGCGCGAGGACCCGCGCGACGCCTTCGTGTCGAACCGCTTTGCCTCGCTGGCCGATCTGCCGCCCGGCGCGCGGGTCGGCACGTCGAGCCTGCGCCGCCACGTGCAATTGCTCGCGCTGCGGCCCGATCTGGACGTGCAGCCGCTGCGCGGCAACCTCGACACCCGGCTGCGCAAGCTCGACGACGGCGGGTTCGACGCGATCGTGCTCGCCGCCGCCGGGCTCGTGCGCCTGGGCCTGGCGGCGCGCATCCGCAGCCGCTTCGAGACGGACCGGATGCTGCCGGCGGCCGGGCAGGGCGCGCTCGGCATCGAGCTGCGGGCGAATGCCGCCGCGCTGCGCGAGCGCCTGGCGACTCTCGTCGATCGCCCGACGTGGCTTGCGGTGCTCGCCGAGCGCGGCGTGTCGCGCACGCTCGGCGGCAGTTGCAGCGTGCCGCTCGCCGCGCATGCGGCGTGGCAGGGCGCGAGCTTGCACATCGACGCGTTGCTCGGCCACGCGCAGGATCTGGGTGCGCCGCTGCTGCGGGCGACGTTGACGGCGGTGGTGACGGACGACGCTGCGGCCGAGGCGCTCGGCGTGCGCGCCGCCGAACTGCTGCTGGCGCGCGGTGCACGCGACTATCTGGCCGCGTCCGGTGCGCCGGGCGCGGACGGGTGAGTGCATCGCTGCGCGTGCTGGTGACGCGCCCGGCGCGGCAGGCGGCCGATTGGGTGGCGCGGCTGCGTGCGGCAGGCATCGATGCCGTCGCGCTGCCGCTGATCGAGATCGTCTGCGCGCCCGATGAGGCGCAGGTGCAGGCCGCGTGGGAACAATTGCCTTCGATGCGGCTCGCGGTCTTCGTCAGTCCGAACGCCGCCGAATGCTTCTTCGGCGCGCGCCCGCCCGCGGCGCAGTGGCCGGCGGATACGCGTGCCGCGGCGGTCGGCCCCGGCACGTCGCGCGTGCTGCGCGAACTTGGCGTCGATGCGGGACAGATCGTCGAACCGGCGGTTGACGCCGCGCAGTTCGACTCCGAGGCACTCTGGGAGCAGTTGCGTGCCATCGATTGGAACGCGCAGCAGGTGCTGATCGTGCGCGGCGACGGCGGGCGCGAGTGGCTCGCCGAAACGCTGCGCGCGCACGGGGCGCAGGTGAGCGCGGTCTGCGCCTACCGCCGCTGCGTGCCGCGCCTGGACGAGGCGCAGCGGGCGATCGTCGCTGCCGCGCTGCGCGAGCCGCGGCGTCACCTCTGGTTCTTCAGCAGCTCGGAGGCGATCGCCAACCTCGAGTCGATTGCCGCCGAGGCGGACTGGTCGCGCGCGCGCGCGCTGGCGACCCATCCGCGCATCGCCGAGAGCGCGCAGCGCCTGGGCTTCGACGAGGTCGCGCGGGCGCGTCCCGCCTTCGAAGCGGTAAGGGCCTGCATACAATCGATCGCACTGTGAACGAGACCCCGTCCACCCCCGAGGCGGGCGCCGCGGCGCCCGAGCGCAGCGTCCGCATGTCGTCCGCGCCGTCGGCGCCGCCCGCGGCGTCGGCGCCGACGCTGATGTGGCTGTGGATCGCGGTGGTGCTGGCCGGCCTGATCGGCGTCGTCGCGATCGGCCTCGTCTGGCAGACCCTGCTGCGCGAGCACAACCTCGAGCAGGAGCTGGTGCGCCGTCAGCAAGCCCAGCAGGCGCAGGCGACCGAGGCCCAGATGCTCGCCAAGCAGGCGCAGGACTCGGCGCGCGAATCGGCAACCAAGGTCTCGCTGCTCGACGCCCGGCTGTCCGAGGTGACGGTGCAGCGCGGCCAGATCGAGGAGTTGATCCAGAGCCTGTCGCGTGCGCGCGACGAGAACATCGTCGTCGACATCGATGCCGGGCTGCGCGTCGCGATGCAGCAGTCCGCGCTCACCAGCAGCGCCGAGCCGCTGGTGGCGGCGCTGAAGCAGGCCGACGACAGGCTCACGCGCTACAACCAACCGCGTCTGGAAGGCGTGCGCCGCGCGATCGCGCGCGACCTGGACCGCGTGAAGGGCGAGGGCATGGTCGATGTCGCATCGCTCACGATCAAGCTCGACGAGGTGGTGCGCATGGTGGATGACCTGCCGCTGCGCGCTCAGCCCGACTCCCGCCGCGACGCGGCGCGCGAACCGGCGGCGGCGGCCAGCGCCGCGCGCGCGAAGAAGCCAGCGCCACCGGCATCGGCGCCGGTGCAGTCGTCGGTGCCGCAATGGCTCGAGCCGTGGCTCGCGCGCTGGGACCTGTTCAGCGAGCGCGTCTGGGTCGAGGCCAAGTCGCTGGTGCGGGTCGAGCGGATCGAGAATCCCGAGGCGATGCTGCTCGAGCCCGACCACGTCTTCTTCCTGCGCGAGAACCTCAAGCTGCGCCTGCTCAACGCGCGGCTCGCGCTGCTGGCGCGCCAATTCACGATCGTGCAGAGCGACCTGCAGGGTTCGCTCGACGCGATCGAGCGCTACTTCGACCCGAAGGCGCGGCGCACCCAGCTCGCGCTGTCGCTGATCCGCCAGGTCCAGCAGCAGGCGCGCCACACCGATCTGCCGCGGCCCGACAACACGCTGGCGGCGCTCGCCACCGCTGCCGCGGGACGCTAGCCGCCGCGCCGTCGGACGCATGCGCGCCGTCATCTGGTTCACGCTGCTGTTCGTCGCCGCCGTCGTTGCGGCGACGACGCTCGGCGCGAACGACGGCCTCGTCAGCTTCTACTGGGACGGCTGGCGAATGGACGTTTCGCTCAACCTCTTCCTGCTCGCGCTCGTCGGCGCCTGCTTCGCGCTGGTGACGGTGATCCAGACCGTCAGCACGCTCATCGGCCTGCCGCGACGCGCGCTGCAATGGCGCGTCGCACGCCGCGACAAGAGCGCGCAGGCCTGGCTGCGCGACGCGCTGGCGCAGTACTTCGGCGGCCGCTATAGCCGCGCGCACCGCTCGGCGCAGCGCGCGCTCGAGATCCAGGCCGACACGCCCGAACTCGCGCAGGACAACGAGTTCACCGTGCTCGGCCACCTGCTCGCCGCCGGCAGCCTGCACCGATTGCAGGACCGCGCGCCGCGCGACGAGCAACTGCGCAAGGCGCTCGACATCTCGCACCGCAGCGCGGCGGCGCGCTCCGCCGAAGAGGGCGCGCGCCTGCTGGCCGCCGAATGGGCGCTCGACGACCGCGACGCGACGCGCGCGCTCGAACTGCTTGCCCAACTGCCCCCCGGCGTCGGCCGCCGAACGCAGGCGCTCAGGCTCAAGCTGCAGGCGACGCGCCTTGCGCAACTGCCGATGGAAGCCCTGAAGACAGCGCGCCTGCTCGCCAAGCACCAGGGGTTCTCGAAGGTTGCCGCCGTCGGCCTGCTGCGCTCGCTCGCTTTCGAAGCGATCGAGGAAGGGCGCGATGTCGATCAGGTACGCCGGATCTGGGAGCAACTCGACGCCGCCGACCGGCGCGACGCGTTCGTCACCGCGCGGGCCGCGTCGCGCGTCGCGCAACTCGGCGCGCCCGAGGTCGGACGCCTTTGGCTGCGGCCGTTCTGGGACGCGATCGACGAGACGACCGGCGAGGATCGCGAAGTGCTCGCGCACGGTCTCGTCGCCTGCGTCGCCGGCATCGGCGCGGACTGGCTGCCGCGACTCGAAGCCGCCTGGCAGACTCATCCGCGCGACGGCGCGATCGCCTTCGCCACCGGCTGCGCGCTGGCCGAGCGACAGCTCTGGGGCAAGGCGCGCGTGGCCCTGCAACAGGCCGCCGATGACGCGACGCTGCCCACCTCGTCGCGCCGCCGCGCGTGGCGGCAGCTCGCGCAGATCGCGCACGAGCAAGGAGACGCAACGCGCGCCGCCGAGTGTTTCGCGGCGGCGTCCCAGATCGGGTAGACGAACCGCCGAGCGGCCGATCCGCAGCTACGCACATGCTAAAATCCCACGCTGTGCGGCTGTAGCTCAGCTGGATAGAGTACTTGGCTACGAACCAAGGGGTCGTGGGT
>CAZVNC010000292.1:0-4095 GCA_964628305.1 uncultured Ideonella sp. | reverse complement strand
TCAGCGCGATTGTTCGCGGCGGTGCCGAACGCGGTGACGAAGCTGGCGAAGACAGCGACGTCGACTTGCTGGTGACCTTGACGCCCGGCACCAGCGCCCTGGCCTTGGGAGGCTTGCTCCTGGATGCGCAGGAATTGCTGGGTCGCCGTGTGGACGTGGTCACCGAGGCGAGCCTGCACCCCGCGCTGCGCGAGCGCGTGATCGCGCTTGCCGTGCCGCTGTGAAGCCCGGCCCCGAGGCGGACCGCGTGCTGCTGGAGCACATGCGGGACTGCCTGGATCGGATCGTCGAGTACACCGGCGTCGAGCGTTCCCGCTTCGACGCTTCGCGCCTGGTGCAGGACGCGGTTATTCGCAACCTGCAGACCTTGTCCGAGTCGAGTCAGCGGCTGTCGAGGGAGATCAAGGACACCGAGCCGCGGATTCCATGGCGCGAACTTGCCGGATTTCGCAACGTCATCGTTCATGGTTATCTGGGCGTCGACCTCGGAGCGGTCTGGCTGGTCGTCGAGCAGGACTTGCCCGCGCTGACCGAGGCGGTGATTCGGATGTCCAAGCGTCTCGCGCCTCAGGATTGAACCGGACGAGCACTTGGCCGCCGAGCGAGCGGCGGAACCAGACCGGCTGGTGCCAAGCGCCGCGGCCAGCAGAAGAACCGCAATCGCAGGCGATCGGTTCTGCAAACGCGAGAGAGTGAGGTTCTCGCTAAGTGGATGTCGGCGCCAGAGCGTCGGAGCCGCCGACGAGCCGCCGCCACACCTTGCCCAGGAAGCGCCCGAGCTTCCATAGCAGCACCGCCATCAGCGCAAGCGCCAGCGCGAGCACACCGAAGAACGCCCACGGATGCGCGAAGGCAAGCCACAGCGCGGCCGGCACGGTCGCATCGCCGAGCAGCGACAGGCCGATGTTCGAGAATGGCTCGGGCGACGTGTTGACCGCGGCGCGCGTCGTCGCCTTCGCGAAGTGGCTGGTCGCGGCGAGCGTTCCGCCGAGCAGCGCGGCGACGCTTGCCGTCAGCCCCTGATCGGTGCCGAAGACCGCGGCGGCAAGCGCCGCGCCGGCCGGGATGCGCACCA
The DNA here is from genome assembly GCA_964628305.1 of uncultured Ideonella sp. Classification (GTDB taxonomy): domain Bacteria; phylum Pseudomonadota; class Gammaproteobacteria; order Burkholderiales; family Burkholderiaceae_C; genus CAIKUF01. Next base: position 3,020 of record CAZVNC010000292.1, on the reverse strand, counting down.
GCGTGTGGACCACGTCCCAGAGCGTGTCGACGCCGGGGATCTTGTCGGCGAAGAACTCGACGAAGAGCATGAAGCCGCTCGCACCGAGCATCAACGGATGCTGCAGCAGGCGCAGGCCCGAAGGAAGATCGACCCAGCCCAGGGAGCCCGCCAGCCCGACCAGGAACAGCACCGCATACAGGCGCAGCCCGCTCGCCCAGCCGAGCGCGGCGGCGATCGCGATCAGTTGCGGCGTGTCGAGCGTATCCATGGCGCGCGCTAGCCGCGCTCGACCAGCATCAGGCGCAACGCGAGCGCGATGAAGAGCACGCCCGTCGCGCGATTCAGGCGCTGCGCGATCGACGGCCGGCGCAGCAGGCGCTCGCTCACCCGGCCGGCGCCCGCGCCGAGCAGCGCGTAGGCGACCGTCGTGATCAGCGCGAACGCGAGTCCCATCATGAGCATCTGTGCACCCACCGCGCCGAGTCGCGGATCGGTGAACTGCGGCAGGAAGGCCATGAAGAAGAGCATCACCTTCGGATTCAGCGCGTTCGTCAGGGCGCCCTGCAAGACCCGCGTCGACGCGCCGGTCGGCGCCCGCGCAGCGCAGTCTCCTTCCGGTGCGGCGTGCAAGGAACGCCGCTCGCGCAGCGATTGCACACCGAGCCAGAAGAGGTAGGCCACGCCGATCCACTTGACGAGACCGAACAGCGTCTCGGAGGCGGCGACGATCGCCGAGATGCCGAGCACCGCCCACAGCGTGTGCGTCAGGCAGCCGATGCCGACGCCGAGCGCGTAGGCCATCGCCTCGCGCGGCCCGCGCGACATGCCGATCGCGAGCGTGTTCATGCTGTCCGGGCCGGGCGCGGCGATGACGATGCAGGCGGCGACGAGATAGGTCGCGAAGAACTCGGGGTTGAGCAGCGTCATCATGGCGGTCATTCTCGCTTCGCGCCGGCGTTCCAGCCGGGCGGACGCTTCTCGAGGAAGGAACGCACGCCTTCCTTGCCCTCGTCGCTGGCGCGGATGTCGGCGATGCGGCGTGCGGTGTCGGCGCGAAGCGACTCGTCGATCGGCGCACCCGCCAAGTCGAGCACCAGCCGCTTGCAAGCGCGCACCGCGCGTGGGCCGTTGGCGACGAGCGCGGCGACGATCGCATCGACGGTCGCGTCGAGCTCTTGCGCCGCGACGGCTTCGTGCACCAGGCCGATGCGCTGCGCCTCGCCGGCGCCGAATCGCTCGGCGGTCGTGAAGTAGCGGCGCGACGCGCTCTCGCCGATCGCGCGCATCACGTACGGCCCGATCGTCGCCGGGATCAGGCCGAGACGCGCCTCGCTCAGGCAGAACGTGACGCCCTGCGCCGCGCCGCGGATGTCGCAGACGGCGGCGAGGCCGACGCCGCCCGCATAGCAGTCGCCGTGGATGCGCGCAACGACCGGCAGCGGACAGTCGTGGATCGCCCACAGCATGTCGGCAAGCTGCTGCGCGTCGGCGCGGTTCTGCTCCCAGTCGTAGCCCGCCATCTGCTTCATCCACGACAGGTCGGCGCCGGCGCAGAACGCCTTGCCGTGGCCGCCGAGCACGACCGCGCGCAGCGCGTCGTCGGCGGCGAATGCGGCGAACGCCAGCGTGAGTTCGGCGATCACGCCGTCGTTGAACGCGTTGCGCACCTCGGGGCGGTTGAGCCAGACGTGGGCGACGTGCGGCGTGGGGCGGCGGATGTCGAGGGTCGTGTTCATGGCTTGCTCTGCGCCTGCAACATCCACACCAGGTCGAGTTCGGGACTGGCCCGCCCGAGCGCGGTGATCGCGGCCGTGATCTGGCCGCGGTGGTGCGTGCCGTGGTTGAAGACATGCGCCAGCGTGGCCGCAAACGGCAGGCGCATCGCGACACCCTGCGTCGAGGTGTATTCGAGCATACCCTCGTAGCGCGCTTCGGGCCAGGATTCGATCAGCGGCTGCCAGCACGCCGCGCCTTCGAGCAGACGCTCGCGCAGGCGCGCGCGGTCGCTCTCGAGCTCGGCATCGAGCGCGAGGCGCGGCGACACGCCTTCGGTGAAGCGCCTGCGCCACAACGCGTGCTCGGCGACGAGCAGGTGGTTCAGCGTGCCGTGGATGCTCTTGAAGAACAGGCCCGCGTCGCGCCGGCAGTCGGCCACGGGCAGCGCATCGACATGCTCGAAGAGGCGCCGCGTCGCCCAGAGGTTGTAGCGGGCGAGCAGGACGAAGTGCTGCGCTGCGTTCATGATCGCGCGTGCGCCTTCAGGCGTCAGTGACGCCAGCCGCGCAGCCCGCGCAGCGCCTCGAAGGCGTCGAAGTCGCGGTCGCGGTGCAGCAGGGCGTAGTCGTTTTCGATGCAGTAGGCCGCCACCAGAACGTCGATACCGCTTCGCACCGTAAAGCCTTGCGCGCGCAGGCTGCGGTAGTGCTGTACCGCGGCCAGCGCCAGTTCCTCGCCACCGGCCGGCTCGATGCTCAGGCTCTCCAGCAGGCGGCGCGCCTGGCGCAGTTCGCTCTCCAGGCGAAAGCCGCGCAGCACCTCGAACAGCACGAGGTCGGGCACGACGATGCGGACTTCGCCGTGGGCGAGCAGCTGATCCAGCAATTCGACCGAAGGGTGGTCGGCGTCATTGAAGAAGTCGATCCAGACGCTCGAATCAACGACCAGCACGGCGCTTCCTCGGCGCGGGCTCGTGCGCCGCGAGTCGCGCGTCTTGCGGCGGCTGGGTCCAGTCGACCGAATCGTCACCCTCCCACTTGAGCTTGCCGCGCCACTTGAGGATCTCTCGGTATGCGGCCTGACGGGCAAGCAACTTCAAGCCGGCCTCGACGGCTTCCTTCTTGGTCTTGTAGGGCCCGGCCTTCATCGCCTGATTCATCAAATCTTCATCGATGACAATGTTGGTGCGCATGACGTGTACTTTACAGTTACCTGATACACATTCTACATCACATGCGAAAGACGCCGAACTTCGGTTCCGGGATCGGCGCATTCAGGCTCGCGCTGATGCCGAGCGCGAGCACGCGGCGGGTGTCGGCGGG
>CAZVNC010000291.1:0-4109 GCA_964628305.1 uncultured Ideonella sp. | reverse complement strand
CGCCTCGAGCGGCGGCTGAGCCGGATCAAGTTTCGCATTCGCGCGCCGAAAACCCGCACAGCGTCCACGCCCGGACGGGCCCGCCCGCGCCGCCAGCTCGAAGACCCGAGAATCGTTCAGTGAAGCAGAGCCCCTCCGATCCGTCCGCCCCGCCCGCTGCGCGCACCGCGCCGCGCGCGGCGCGCTTGTGGACCGGGGTTGCGGCGATGCTGGCGGCCGTCTTTGCCGCCGATGTGCTGGTGCAGGTCATCCTGAAGCCGTGGACGCGCGCCATGGCGGGCGAAGGCGTGGTGTTGTTCGACGCCGCGTTGCTGGTCGTCCTGCTCGCGCTGCCACTCGCGGTGCTGCTGCGCGCCGCGAGCCGCGGCAACGACGGCGAGGCCGGCGCCCTGCCCGCAGCGGCGGCCCCCGAGCCCTATCGCCAGCAGCGGCTGCGCGCGGCGCTCTACGGTACGCTGATCGTGATCGGCCTGGCCTGCGGCTGGCAGGTCTGGCAGGCGCAGCAGGCCGAAGCGGCGCGCCAGGTCGATGCCGAACTCATCACCCTCGCCGGCCACCAGCGCATGCAGAGCCAGCGCCTCGGGCGCCTGGCGGCGCTTGCCTCGCTCGCGCCGCGCAATGCCGGGCCGCACCTGGCGGAGCTCGAACAGTCGCAGGCCGCGATGGCGGCGGCGGCGAAGCGGATGGCCGAACTGATCGAGCGCCAGCGCCACACGAACGGCGCGCCGTCGGACGAGGTGAGTCAACTGCTCGGCCGCGTCAGCGTGCAGCAGGAGTCGCTGTGGGCGAACGCAGGCTATGTCGCGAAGGTCGCGCCGGAGATGATGCCGCCGATCGCGCTCGGGCTGCAGGCCGAGGCCGAGTTCTTCCTGCGCGACATGGATTCGCTGGCCGCCGCGCTGCAACGCGAGGCCGACGACCGCAGCCGCCGTGCCCAGGCATCGAGCCACGAATGGGCGCTGCTGATGTTCGCGCTGCTCGCCTGCCTCGCGCTCGCGGTGTTCGAGCCGCTGGTGCGGATGCTGCGCCGCCAGCACGAGAAGCTCGTCGCCCAGGCGGCCGAGACGCGCTATCTCGCGCTCGCCGCGCAGCGCACCGGCAACGGCGTCGTCTTCACCGACCGCGACCACCGCATCGTCTGGGTCAACGAAGGCTTCAATCGGCTGTCGGGCTACGCGCCGCACGAGGTCATCGGGCGTCGGCCGGGCGACGTGTTCGGCTCGCCGCGCACGCCGGCCGAGACGCGGGCACGCATCCGGCGCGCGATCGCCGCCCGCCAGCCGTTCAATCTGCCGCTGTGCAACGTCCACAAGGACGGCAGCGAGTATTGGGTCGAACTCGACGCCCAACCCTTGCTTGACGAGCGGGGCGAACCCAGCGGCTATGTCGAAGTGCTCTCCGACATCACCGGCCAGGTGCTGCAGCGCGAACACATGGCGACGCTGATCGAGGCGATGCCGGTCGGCATGGTCGTGCACGACGTTCACGGCGTCATCGGCGAGTGCAACGAGGCCGCCTGCCGCATCCTCGGCTTGGGTCAGGAGCAGTTGCTCGGCCGCAGTCTGAGGGACAGGCGCTGGCGCGCGGTGCACGAGGACGGCAGCCCGTTCCGGGCCGCCAACCACCCGGTGTTGCAAAGCGTGCGCAGCGGCGAACCGGTCGGCGGCGTCGTGATGGGCATCGCCGCCGCCGAAGGCGGCATGCGCTGGATCTCGATCGACACCCAGCCGCTGCGCGGGCGCGATGGCAAGGTCGAGAGCGTCATCAGCTGCTTCGTCGACCTGACCGAGAAGCGCGCGCAGGAGGTGCGCCTCGGGCTGATGGTCGAGGGCGCGGCGCTCGGCACCTGGGAGTTGCAGGTCGCGACCGGCACGGCGCGTTTCAACACGCAGTGGATGCGCATGCTCGGCTACGCGCCGGAGCAGGTCGAACAGAGTCTCGCCGGCTGGCGCCGCCTCGTCCACCCCGAGGATCTGCCGGCGGTGGAGGCGCTGCTCGCGATGCACCTTCACGATCCGTCGGTGACGTTCCGCGCCGAGCTGCGGATGCGTCATGCGCGCGGCCACTGGGCCTGGGTGCTGACGGCCGGCGCGGTCGTCGAGCGCGACAGCGCCGGCCGGCCGCGGCTGATGTCCGGCGTGCACCTCGATGTCGATCGCGCCAAGCGGGCCGAGGCGGCGACGCGCGAGGCGCGCGAGCGCGCCGAGCGTGCGCTGTCCGAACTGCGCGCCTACCAGGCCGCGCTCGACAAGCACGCGATCGTCTCGGTCACCGACCCGTCGGGCGCGATCACGCACGTCAACGAGCGCTTCTGCCAGGTCAGCCAGTACCGGCCCGACGAGCTGGTCGGCCGCACCCACCGCCTCGTCAATTCCGGCACCCACCCGCCCTCGTTCTGGGCCGAGATGTGGCGCAGCGTGAACGCCGGGCGCAGCTGGAACGCCGAAGTCTGCAGCCGCGCGCGCGACGGCACGCTCTACTGGGCCGACACGACGATCGTGCCGGTCCAGGATGCGCAATCGCACGTCATCGAGCATGTCGCGATCCGCACCGACATCACCCAGCGCAAGCAGCTCGAGGAGCAACTGCGCAGCGCGGCCCTCACCGACGGGCTGACGCAACTGCCGAATCGGGCGTCCATCCTCGGCAAGCTGCACGACGCGGTGCTGCGCGCGCGACGCCTGCACGACTACCACTTTGCGGTGCTGTTCATGGACTTCGACCGCTTCAAGCTCGTCAACGACAGCCTCGGGCACGACGTCGGCGACGAACTGCTGCGCCAGATCGCGCTGCGCCTGCGCCTTGCGCTGCGCGAAGGCGACGGCGTCGCGCGCGATGCCGACACCGCGCATACCGCGGCGCGCATCGGCGGCGACGAGTTCGTGATCCTGCTCGACGCCATCCGCAGCGTCGAAGATGCCGAACTCGTCGCGCGCCGGCTGCTGCTCGTGCTCTCGCAGCCGTATCAGATCGGCGAGCACGAGGTGCATTCGAGCGCCAGCATCGGCGTCGTCGCCAGCGACACCAACCGCGGCGACGCCGATGCGCTGCTGCGCGACGCCGACACCGCGATGTACGAGGCCAAGCGCGCCGGCCGTGGGCGCTACGTGCTGTTCGACGCCACGATGCACGAGCGCGTCGCGCGCAGCGTCGAGCTCGAGAACGACCTGCGCCGCGCGCTGCAGAACGACGAATTCTTCGTCGTCTACCAGCCGATCGTCGATCTCGCAAGCGGCGCGCTGCGCGGTGTCGAGGCGCTCGCCCGCTGGCGGCACCCGGAGCGCGGCCTCGTGCCGCCCATCGAGTTCATCCCGGCGGCCGAGGAAACGGGGCTGATCGGCGCCCTCGGTGCGCGCGTGTTGCGCGATGCCTGCGATCAGTTCATGCTCTGGCGAGAAACGCAGAGCGACGCCGCGCCGCAAAGCGTCGCCGTGAACCTGTCGCGCGCGCAACTGGTCGAAGGCGACCTCGTCGAGCGCGTGCAGCACGAACTGCTGCGCACCGGCATGGCGCCGCACTGCCTGCGGCTGGAAGTGACCGAAAGCCTCGCGATGCAGGATGCCGGCGCGCTCGGTGTGCTGCGCAGGCTGCGCGAACTCGGCGTCAGCCTTGCGCTGGACGACTTCGGCACCGGCTACTCGTCGCTTGCCTGCCTGCACGAGATTCCGGTCGATACCGTCAAGATCGATCGTTCCTTCGTCAGCCAACTGGCGCAAGACGACCATCGCCGCGTCCTGATCCAGGCGACGGTGCTCGTCGCGCGCGCGCTCGGCATCCGCACCGTCGCCGAAGGCGTCGAGACGGCCGAACAGGCGCAACTGCTCGAAGACCTCGGCTGCTCGATGGCACAGGGCTACCTGTTCGGCAAGCCGATGACGGCGCAGGAGTTCGCCGCCTGGCAGTGCCCGCTGCTCGAGGCGCCGACTTGGGCTTGAGAAGGCGCAGCCGCTGAGGCCGGAATCTGCCTGCGGTCGGGCCGCGGCCTCGGTAGATCGATCCGGCGACAAAACGAGGCGAGCGAGAATCGCGCATGGCTGCCCGGCTGTATCCGCTCCTGCCCGTCCTCGCGGCGCTCGGCGCATTGCTTGCCGTCGCCGGCAACATGTTGC
>CAZVNC010000290.1:3433-4139 GCA_964628305.1 uncultured Ideonella sp. | reverse complement strand
GGCCCGCGGCCGGCGCGATTGGCGAGTACAACGGCAAGTTCATGGTCGGCCAGATCGTCCTGCGCGGCAGCAGCTTCGCGACGCCCGAAGGCCATGCGCGGGCGACATATCGCAACTTCTTTCCGCCGGCCGCACGCTGGCAGTTCAGCGGGCTGCGGCTCGCGAAGGACCTATGACGGAGTTCGAGCAGGCGCTCGTCACCGGGCTTTCGGCCCGGCCGCGCCGCGTCGCGCCGAAGTGGTTCTACGACGCCGAAGGCTCCAAGCTCTTCGAGCGCATCTGCGAGCTGCCCGAGTACTACCCGACGCGCACCGAGCTTGCGCTGCTCGATCGCCACGCACCCGAGATCGCGAGCCGCATCGGCCCGCGCTGCGAAATCGTCGAGTTCGGCGCCGGCGCGATCCGCAAGCTGCGCGTCCTGCTCGGCGCGCTCGACGCCCCGGCGCGCTTCGTGCCGATCGACATCTCGGGCGAGCATCTGCTGGCGGCGGCGAGCGCTTTGCGCAGGGCTCACCCGGCGCTCGAGGTGCGTCCCGTGGTCGGCGACTTCACGCGCGAACTGGCGCTGCCGCCGGCGGCGGGACGGCGGGTCGGCTTCTTTCCGGGCAGCTCGATCGGCAACTTCGATCCGCCGCATGCGGTGGAGCTGCTGCGCCGCTTCGGATCGCTGCTCGCCGGCGGCGGCCTGCTGATCGGCGTCGATCTG
>CAZVNC010000290.1:0-3423 GCA_964628305.1 uncultured Ideonella sp. | reverse complement strand
CCAGAACCTGTCCGGGCACATGTTCGGCAATGGCGATCTGCTGCGCCGTTTCGGCGCGCTGCTGGCTGGCGGCGGCCTGCTGATTGGCGTCGATCGGGTCAAGGACCCTGCCCTCCTGCACGCCGCGTACAACGACGGCGCGGGCGTCACGGCAGCGTTCAACCTCAATCTCTGGGCCCGCGCGAATCGCGAAGCCGGGGCCGATTTCGACCTCTCGCAATGGCATCACTCGGCGTACTACAACGCGCCGCTCCAGCGCATCGAGATGCACCTCGTGAGCCGACGCGCGCAACGCGTCACGGTCGCCGGCGAATCGTTCGAGTTCGCGGAAGGGGCGAGCGTGCACACCGAGAACTCGTACAAGTACACCGTCGCCGGCTTTCAGGCCCTCGCGCGGGAAGCGGGATTCACCCCCGCCGCTTGCTGGACCGACCGCGCGAACCGCTTCGCGCTGCACTGGCTCGAGCGCGAACCGGCGCCGCCGCGCTGACGCCGGTCCGCGCCCACCGGCGATCGGCTACGCGCTCGCGCGCAAAGGCTGCACACGCAGTTGCGACGGCCCCGCAGCGAGGGTCTGGGCGAGCAGCTTGACGAGCGCGTAGACGGTGTCGATGTGTGGCGTCGCCGTTCCGGTCAGGCGGCCCAGTTCGGCGACCGAGCCGACCAGGGCGTCGATCTCCGGCGCGCGGCCGGCCTCGACATCCTGCAGCATCGAAGTCTTGTGCTCGCCGACCTTCTCGGCACCGGCGATGCGGCGCTCGAGCGTGACGCGAAAGCCGATGCCGAGCTTGTTCGCGACCGCCTGTGCCTCGCGCATCATGTCGGCCGCGAGTTCGCGCGCGAGCGGATAGCGGCAGATGCCGGCGAGCGTCGCGTGGGCGAGCGCGCTGATCGGGTTGAACGTCAGGTTGCCCCACAGCTTGAGCCAGATCTCGGCGCGGATGTCGTCGAGGACCGGCGACTTGAAGCCCGCCGCTTCGAAGCACTGCGCGACGCGCTTCACGCGCTCGCTCGCCGAACCATCGAGTTCGCCAATTGGGAAGCGGTCGCCCTCGACGTGGCGCACGACGCCGGGCGCAAGCAACTCGCACGCCGGGTAGACGACGCTGCCGATGATCCTGTCCGCCGGGATGCTGCGCAACAGCGCGCCCCCGGGATCGACGCTTTCGACGACGCTGCCGGCGAGCGCCCCGCCGTGGGCGTGGAAGTACCAGAACGGGATGCCGTTTTGCATCGTCACGATGACCGTCTGCGGCCCGATCAGCTTGGGCAGATCGCCGACCAGGGCACCCACCTGATGCGCCTTGACGGCGATGATGACGATGTCCTGGGCGCCCGCTTGCGCATAGTCGTTCGTCGCGAGCACGTTGCGGGCGACGTGCTCGCTGCCGTCGTGCATCAAGAGCTTCATGCCGTCGCGGCGTATGGCTTCGAGATTGGCGCCGCGCACGATGAAACTCACGTCATTGCCTGCGAGTGCCAGCTTGACGCCGACATAACCGCCGATCGCGCCGGCGCCGATGATTGCGATCTTCATGGTTCCCCGCTGCGTTTGCATTCGCTGGTGTCGAGCGTCGCGTTGAACCCCGACGATCGACTTCCCGGATGGGCAAATCCTAATCGATCCCGCCGAGACGCCGCTGGCGACGGACGGACAATCGACCGACCTGCGGCACACTGCGCCCACTACCTGTTCAACTCGGAGACCTCAGCATGGATGCACAACATCGACTCTGGGTTCGCTTCGCGGCGACCGACGCCAGCGTCGGCTTCGGCACGCTGCACGAAGGCAGAATCACCGAGCACCGAGGCGACATGTTCGGCGCGTCGCGGCAGACGGGCCGCATGCTCTCGCTCGACGCCGTCAAGTTGCTGCGGCCGATGCAGCCAAGCAAGGTGATCGGGCTGTGGAACAACTTCAAGGCGCTCGGCGACAAGCAGGGCCTCTCGGCTCCTCCCGAGCCGCTCTACTTCCTGAAGGCGCCGAACTCGTTTGCCGACCCGGGCGATGCGATCGTGCAGCCGCGCGACAAGGGCAAGGTCGTCTACGAGGGCGAACTCGCGATCGTGATCGGCAGGACCGCGTCCGGCGTCAGCGAGGCCGAGGCGATGGCGCACGTCTTCGGCTACACCTGCGTCAATGACGTGACAGCGGCCGAGGTGCTGAACCGCGATGCGTCGTTCGCGCAATGGACGCGCGCCAAGGGCCAGGATGGCTTTTGCCCGCTCGGGCCGGCGATCGCAACCGGCCTCGATGCCGCGACGCTCGTCGTACGCACGACGTTGAACGGCGATCTGCGCCAGGACTTTCCTATCAGCGACATGCGCTTTACGGTCGCGCAGCTCGTGAGCTTGATCTCGAACGACATGACGCTCCACCCGGGTGATGCGATCCTGTGCGGCACGTCGCTCGGCGTCGGCTCGATGAAGCCGGGCAGCGACGTGTCGGTCGAGATCGAAGGCATCGGCACGCTTCGCAACCGCTACGTCGCGCGCGACTGATCGGACCTTACTTGACGAGCAGAACCGGCATCGCCGACTGGCCGACGGTCGACTGCGCGACCGATCCGATCAGGGCCGCAGTATGCGTACCCAGGCCGCGCGTTCCCATCACGATCATGTCGGCGCCGATGTGCGCTGCAAGCCCGGCGATCACCATCCCGGGTTCTCCGACCTTTCGATGCACTTCGTAGCCGAGGCCGGCGGCGTCGAGCGCCGCACGTACCGGCGACAACGCTTGCTCGGCGCGCTCCTGGTAGTACTCCTCGATCGTCTTGCCGGCGATGAAACTCGACACGTCGCCCGGCAGCGGGCGCTGCACATTGACGACATGCACCGCGACGCCGTCGGCATCGCGCAGGCCGCGCCGCAGTTCGATGAGGTGCGCGGCGGCGCGAAGGCTTGGTTCGGAGCCGTCCGCGGCCAGCAGCAGACGTTGCAGACCGGCTGCTGCGCGCGCCGGTGCGGCGGCCGTGACCGGCATGGCCCCGACCCTGCGCCGCAGCGCGATCCACCTGCCGATCGCAAGCACCAGCACGGCGCCGATTGCGCCTGCGCCGTAGCGCAGCGTATCGCTGACGACGATCTTCGGGAATGAAGGCACCACATCCGGGCGCACGATCGCGGGGTCGGTCACGGCCATCGTTCCGGCGATCCAGCCCAGCAGCATGCCGCCCAGCGTGATGACGATCGGGAAGCGATCCATCAGCTTGATCACCATCTGGCTGCCCCAGACGATGATCGGGATGCTGACCAGCACGCCGAAGATCACGAGCACCATGCCGTGACCGTGGCCCGACGCCTCGGCAGCGCCGGCGATCGCGATCACGTTGTCGACGCTCATCACGAGGTCGGCCACGATCACCGTCTTCACCGCGCCCCACAGCCGCTCGCTGCCTGCGATGTTGCCGTGCGCATCCTCGT
>CAZVNC010000289.1:0-4144 GCA_964628305.1 uncultured Ideonella sp. | reverse complement strand
AGCCTTCGGCGTCGAGCCCGACGCGCGCGGCAACGCAAAGGCGCACACCGAGCCCGATGGCGGCTACGCGACGAACGCGGCCAAGGTCTTCGCCGCCGGCGACATGCGCCGCGGCCAGTCGCTCGTGGTCTGGGCGATCCGCGAGGGGCGGCAGGCGGCGAGGTCGATCGACGAGTACCTCATGGGCACGAGCGATCTGCCACGCTGAGCGCCGGTCGCGGATCGCGCTGATCAGCGCGTGAAGGTCAAGCTGCGAAAGCTCTGCTTGCGGGTCTTCAGCTTCTTGCAGAGCTTGCCGTCCTCGATGACGCCGCCGTCGTCGCTGAGCAGTTGCCACTGCGCGCCTCCGGGCCAGCCGAACAGCGCCTCGGGGCGCAGCGTGCCGAGCGTGGGTCGCGTGAGTCGTTGCGGCGTGTCGCTGCCGCCACGCCAATGGAAGAGTGCGAAGCTGCCGTCGTCGGCGACGGGGCCGCCGACCACCAGGAAGCCATCTGCCGTGCGCGTCATCGAGCGCACGCCGCGCCCGCCCAGGTCCAGCGCGATGGCTTGGCCGAAGCGGGGCGCCTGGCCCGCGATCAGTTCCGCCGGGTTCAGCAGCGGCAATACAAGTGCCTTGCCGGCGCGCAGCGGGTTGCGAAAGCCGATCAGCAGCGCGCCGTCATCGGTGTGCGTCAGGCCCTCGATATTCAGACCGCCGGGTGCCTCGGGCGCCTTGGCGGCCGCCTGCTCGAGTTGCCATTCGCGCCCGGCCTCGCTCGAGATGATGGCGTCGCGCAGGTGGGACGGCGCCTTGCCCACGGGGCGCAGCGTCGGCGGCGTGCTGCCGCCCACGATGTCGGTGGCGAAGAAGCGGTCGCGCGCCGGCGCGGGCCGGCCTTTCCCGTCGCGGCTCATCGAGCCGATCCAGTAGATGCGCTCGCCGATCCGGGTACCGGCCTCGAGATCGGCCTCGTCGCCTTTGCTGCGGAGAAAGTCGTCCAGCGGCACCTGCGCCAGCACCTTCGGGCGGCCACGCTCATAGATCAACAGCACGTTCTTCTCGTCGCCCGCGACGACGAAATGCCGCGCATCCAGAGCGACGGCGGCCGAGGCATCGCACATGCGCTCGTAACGCTCCACGGTCTGGCCGTAGGTGGCGAAGCTCCACACCAGCGGCACGATGGCGATCAGTGGCGACATCGACGGGCCCGGGCCGTTGAACCGGCGACAAGTGTAGCGTCGCGCGCTTCAGGCCTTCGGTTGGGTCGGAGGTACTCGCGAGATCCGGTCGGGCACATGCAGCGGGAACTCGGGTATGTCGGGCAGCGCATGATGAGCGTGCCCTTCTTGCGGCGGTCGATCGAAAAGCGGCGAATCCGCTGCTTGAAGCGCTCGGCCACGTACAAGTCGCCGTCCGGACCAATGGCGAAGCCCGATGGCGCGTTGAGCCGGCCGTCGACGATGACTTCGGCCTTCAGCTTTCCGCTCGGAGGCTCGGCCGCAATCCGGTAGGCGAGGATGCTGCCGCTGCCCGCGGCGCCGATGTAAAGCGTCTCGCCAGCCAGGACCAGGTGCACCGGCTTGTGCAGCCACTTGCCGCGGATGCGCGCGATCAGCTTTCCGGTGCGCGCTTCGAAGATCTTGACTGTATCGCCCGCCTCGTCGGCGACGTAGAGCAGCCCGCGATGCACGATGATGCCGCGCACCGAGTGGCGTGGCTGGCCATGCACGTCGAGCACGACCTCCAGCCCTTGCGGCGGCGGAACATCCTGCAGCGGCGTGCTGCCGACATCGGGCAGCTTGCCGTGCGCGGAAGCCACGACCGTGCCGGCCAGGAAGCGTCCGCCCGGGAAGGTCCGGCGCAGATGCGACGCGACCGCCACCGGCCGGCCTTTCCCTGGCCGCAGCGCGATCACGGTGTTCGTGTCCTGACACGAGATGTAGAGGCGGCCGTCGTCGCCGACATCGACGTCGAACGGATGGACCAGTGCCGCAAGCTGCGTGGAGGTAACGAGATTGTCGGCAAAGTGGAACGAATTGCCATGCCGCCGGTAGCGCGCGACGTGGCTGTCGAGGCGCCACGCGCTGGTGATGTAGAGGTCGTCGCCAATCAGCGCAAAGCCGCGCGGGTTGTGCAGCGGATGAGCGTCGGCCGCGGGATCGAGCAGCAGCGGATGGTCGCGATGCACCGAACCGTCGTCACGAAACACGCCGATGTTGTCGAGGCCGTGCGCGCCTTCGCCCAGGTAGCTGACCCACCACACGCTACTGGCCTCCCTCTAGGCGTGCGCCGCGCGCGCTGCACTTGCGTCCTTCGCCGGACTGCGCGCGTCGTAGTCGGCCTGTATTCGCGCACAGCCGTAGGATGCTGTACCAGACGAGCCCCACCATGCCAACCATCAGGATGCTGCCGAACGTCCGCTCGGCGGCATAGGCGCCGATCCAGTTGGCGGCGTAGGCGGCGAAGATCAGCGCCGCGATCGCGAGGTTGATGGCCCAGTTGAGGCGCCGCGTCAGGACATAGTTGAGCGTGCCGAAGCCGCACAACTGGTACAGCATGAACGCGACGACCGCCAGCGCCGGCAGGACCTCGGAGGCGCCGAGCGGCACATCGACGGCGTTCGGGGCGCGCCCATGGAGCATCGCGCTGGTGGCGATCTCGCGAAACAGCGCTGGCACGGCGCAAAGAATCGGCACCGCGCACAGCAACTCCATGACGAGCGAACCGCTCCAGACTCCGGTGCGCGAGGCGGGGTCGGCGCCCCTGCCATCGGATTGCGAGCCGACGAAGAGCCCTCCGACGACGGCCGACGCGCTCGCCAGCATCAGCAGTTCGATCGAGATTCCGAAGGCCGTCGGTTCGCCCGCCTTCAACAGCAGGATCGCCAAGAATGCGGGTGTGTAGACCATGACGCGCGCCATCCGGGCCCATACGCGGCATCGCGTTCGGGGGGCAGCGTTGGCAGGTGCTTGCCATCGGTGCCGATGGTCGGTCGTTCCTTTGACATTCCCGTCTCTCCTCGGCATGCATCCTGCATCGGCGTTGTGCGCCTGCGGCCTGACTCGGGAAGGCGCCAATTTAACCCAAAAGCCGTCCGGAGCTGACCCGCCGCCGCCAGGGTTTGTCGCCGGTGCACCGCATTGCCATCCGCGCGTGCGGGCCCGACCGCGGCGCTATTTTCTTCTTGCGTCGAGGGCCGACAGCAACTGCAGTTGCACTTCCTGGATCTGGACCAGCCGCTCCCATTGGTGGGACAGCAGATGGTCCAGCTTTTCATGCAGGTGCCGTATCTCCAACTAGGCCTTCAGATTGATCTGATAGTCGTGCTGCGAGCGGACGCGGTCCTTTGCCTCCTGGCGGTTCCGGCTCATCATGATGATCGGCGCTTGTATCGCAGTCAGGCAGGAGAGGATCAGATTCAGGAAGATGAACGGATGGGGGTCGAGCGGCCGCCACAGCAGCGCGATCGAATTCACCGCGACCCAGAGCGCGAGGAAGACCGCGAAACAGATCAGGAAGGTCCAGCTGCCGCCGAATGCGGCAAGCCTGTCGGCCCATCGCTCGCCGTGCGACCATTTCTGCTCGAATTCGGCGTCCACATTGGACGAGATGATTTCGTGCTCCTGCAGGCTGCGCACCACCTCCTGTTCCAACGAAGAGAGTTCGCCCCGTTCGGACTCGAGCAGGTCGTGAACGTAGGCGCCGCGGATCGCCGTCAGATCGGGCCGGCAGATGAACATCTGCGGCGACCAGTCGGGCCTCGCCTTGCAGATCTCGGCGACAAGTTCCGTGCGGATCAGTTCGCCCGAGACGAGATTGCGCAGCGGAAAAGTCTTGCCGCAGATCGCGCAAGGCCGCGATGAACTCTTCTGAGTCGTCACATGTTTCGATGCCGATTCGATCAGGGCGCAGCGCCCCCGGGGCGAATGCTAAGCCAGCGGACTCGCACCCTGCGCAGCGCGGGCGATCGCGGCGCCGACGGGTGTGGCCCGGCCGCGCCGCGCCGAGGGCCGCATGCGAGAATCGATCGCCAGAGGCGCGAACCCTCCGCAAGCGTGCAGCGCACGACCTTTGTGAGTGGGCGTGTCCACCAACCCTTGCTGCGTGCGCTGCCGAGTGAAACCCGACGACCGGCGACAAGCCGACAACCTGATCGAGATCGAC
>CAZVNC010000288.1:0-4152 GCA_964628305.1 uncultured Ideonella sp. | reverse complement strand
CGGCATAGCGGTTGAAGCGCCATGCCGTCCCTTCCTGCGTGATGCGCCGCCACGTCTGGCGCTTCTCGGCCGGCGTCATCAGCGTCCAGTGCTGCACCTCTTCGAACGTGCGCCCGCAGCCCTTGCAGACGGCGTCGCCCTGGCTCGTCGAGCAGATCGCGATGCACGGCGCGTCGGGCGTGCTCGCGTACCACGCCAGCCAGGCGGCGAGCGCGTCGGGCGGCATCGCGCCCTCGTCGCGCTCGCTGGCGTGCGCGATCGCCATCAGCGCGTAGACCTCGGCCAGCGCGCGCACCTCGGCGCACGCGGTGACGCCGTCGGCGGAAGGCTTCCTCTCGCGCCACCAGTCGATGGCGGCTTCGATGTCGGTGATGTGCAGCGTGGCCATGCGATGTCTTGCTTCGAGCCGAGCATAGCGCCCGCGCGTGCCGCGCCTTGTCCGCATGCGATAGTTCGGCATGGCATTTCGAACGGAGATCCGGGCGTGAAGCGCGGCGGCTGGCTTGTCGCCGCCGGCGTCGTGCTGGCCGCGGCCGCCGCCGCCGTCGCCTGGCGCGAATGGCCGCTCGCGGTGGAGGTGGCGTCCGTCACGCGCGGCCCGGCGATCGAGGCGGTGTACGCAACCGGCATCGTCGAGCCAAGCGTGATGCTGCCTGTCGCGCCGCGCAGCGGCGGGCGGCTTGCCGCGCTGCTGGTCGACGAAGGCGCGGCGGTGAAGAAGGGCCAGGTGCTGGCGCGCATGGAGTCGCCCGACCTCGCGCACACGGTCGAGGAGATGCAGGCCCGCGAGCGCCTGGCGCAGACCCAGTACGAGCGCACGCGCGACCTGGTGGCGCAGAACTTCATCTCGACCGCCGAACTCGACCGCACCCGCACCGAGCTCGACGCCGCGCAGGCCGCGTTGAAGCGGGCGCAGGCGCAGCTCGACTACAACCAGCTCGTCGCGCCGGCCGACGCCAGCGTGCTGCGCCGCGACGGCGAGATCGGCCAGTTCATCCCCGCCGGTCAGCCGGTCTTCACGCTCGCCTGCTGCGCGCCGCTGCGGGTCGCGGCCGAGGTCGACGAGGAAGACATCGTGCGCGTCGCCGTCGGCCAGAAAGTCGTGCTGCGCGGCGATGCGCTGCAAGGTCGGGTGTTCGACGGCACGGTCGCCGAGATCACCCCGAAGGGCGACCCGGTCGCGCGCAGCTACCGGGTGCGCATCCACTTCGCCGACCCGGCGGCGGTCGTCGCCGCGGGCGTGCGCACCGGCATGACGATGGACGCCAACATCGTCATCGCGCGCCGCGAAGGCGTGCTGCTGGTCGCGAACCGGGCGCTGCACGGCGACAAGGTCTGGGTCGTTGCGGACGGCGTGCTGCACGCGCGCACG
Organism: uncultured Ideonella sp.; assembly: GCA_964628305.1. Taxonomy (GTDB): domain Bacteria; phylum Pseudomonadota; class Gammaproteobacteria; order Burkholderiales; family Burkholderiaceae_C; genus CAIKUF01. Next base: position 2,780 of record CAZVNC010000288.1, on the reverse strand, counting down.
GTCGAGCGCGGCGTGGTTGGCGCCGAGCGGACCGAGATCAGATCCGGCCTGAGTGAGGGCGACAAGGTCGTCGTCTCGGACGTGGAGGCGGCGCGCGAAGGCCGGCGCGCGCGAGCGGCGCCGGCTGCCGAAGCGGCCGCGCCGGCGCCGGCATCCGCCGCCGCGCGCTGATCGGGCGGCCGCGGTGTCCGTCACTTCGGTCACGCTCGACATCGCGGTCGCGCACCTGACGAGCCGCAAGCGCCAGACGCTCGTCTCGCTGACCGGCGTCGTGCTCGGCGTCGCATTCTTCCTCGCCGTCTCGGCGTTGATGCGTGGCTCGGAGAAGGACTTCATCAAGCGCCTGGTCGACAACAGCCCGCACATCACCGTCTACGACGAGTACCGCCAGGCGCGCGAGCAGCCGGCCGCGCTGCGCTGGCCGGACGCGGCGGTCGAAATGCGCAACGTGCGCCCGCAGCGCGAGACGCGCGGCATCCGCGGCTGGCCGCAACGGTTGGCCGCGATCGAGGCGCTGCCCGGCGTGCGTGCGGCGCCGGTGCTTGCCGGCTCGGCGGTGCTGACCTTCGCCGGCCGCCAGCAGGGCGTCGCGCTCTCGGGCATCGTGCCCGAGAAGATGAAGCATGTCTCGACGATCGAGGAGAAGATGACGCACGGCACGCTCGACGCGCTCGCCGCGAACCCGAACGGCGTGATCGTCGGCCAGGGCCTGATCGACAAGTTCAGCCTCCACATGGGCAGCACGCTCGCCGTGCTCGGCGACGACGGCCAGAGCCGCGCGCTGCGCGTGGTCGGCATCTTTCGCACCGGCAACGCGGCGTACGACGAGGACCAGGCCTTCGTGCTGCTCAAGCGCGCGCAGTCGCTGCTCGGGCGCGAGAACCGCATCAACCGCATCATCGTTCAGCTCGCCGACCCGTATGCCGCGCGCGACGTCGCGCAGACGATCGAGGCCGCGGTCGGCTACAAGTCGGTGTCCTGGATCGAGGCGTCCGAAGACATCCTGAGCCTGCTGCTGGTGCGCAACCTGATCATGTACAGCGTCGTCGGCGCGATCCTCGTCGTCGCCGCGTTCGGCATCTACAACACGATCTCGACGATCGTGATGGAGAAGACACGCGACATCGCGATCATGAAGTCGATCGGCTTTCGGGCGCGCGACGTGCGCCGCGTGTTCCTGATCGAAGGCCTGATCGTCGGTGCCTTCGGCAGCAGCTTCGGCGTGCTCGCCGGCGTCGGCCTGATGGCCCTGCTGGCGCAGATCGAGGTCCGCCCGCCGGGCGTCGCCGAAATCGTGCACCTGCCGATCTGGTGGGGCGCCGACCAGTACGCGCTCGCCGCCGCGTTCGCGATGCTGGCGTGCATCGTCGCCTCCTACCTGCCGGCGCGCCGCGCCGGGCAGGTGCATCCGGTGGACATCCTGCGCGGCGCCGCATGAGCCGCGTAAGAGGGGCCCCACGCAGTGGGGATCGAAGCGGACGAATGCGGCGTGGCGCCGACGACAAGGCGATTCGAACTGCTCGATCGGCCGGAGGCGCCGGCATGGAGGCGCGATGAGCGAAGTCATACGCGCACAGGACGTCACGCGCACGCTGTCCGGCGAGGTGCCCGTCACCCTCGTGCGCGACGTCAACCTGCAGATCGAGCGCGGCGAGTTCGTCGTCATCATGGGGCCTTCGGGCTCGGGCAAGTCGTCGCTGCTGTACCTGCTCGGCCTGCTCGACGTGCCGAGCGCCGGCCGCATCGCGATCGATGGGGAGGACACGAGCGCGTTCGACGACGACCGCCTGACCGCGCTGCGCCTGGCCAAGCTCGGCTACGTGTTCCAGTTCCACTTCCTGCTCGCCGAGTTCAGCGCGCTCGACAACGTGCTGCTGCCGATGCGCAAGCTCGGCCGCCTGACCGACGCCCAGGCCAAGACGCGCGCGCAGCACCTGCTCGAGCGCCTCGGGATGGCCGACCAGCAGCACAAGCGCCCGAGCCAGCTCTCCGGCGGCCAGCGACAGCGCGTCGCGATTGCCCGCGCGCTGGCCAACGACCCGCTCGTGATCCTGGCCGACGAGCCGACCGGCAACCTCGATTCGGTCTCCAGCACCAACGTGCGCGACATCCTGCACGACCTGACGCACGAAACCGGCAAGACGGTCGTCGCCGTCACCCACGACAGCAACTTCGCCTCCGTCGCCGACCGCCGCATCGGCATCGTCGACGGCCGCATCGACATGGCGTGGCGGCCCGGGGTGAGCTGAGGAAGCGGGCGCGTCTGTGTTGTCTACACTCGCCGATCGCCCGCAACGATGACGACAAGGATTGCCCCTCGAAGCCGAGGCCGCCGTCTTCGTGCCTGGCGTAAAGAGCCGCAGCCTGTTCGACCGGCGAACGGCTGTGTGCTCCCCATACGAAGCCGGACATCGCGAAAAGCCGGAACCCTCCAACACACCACCCGCGCGCAATGCCCACTCTCAACTGGATCGGCAAGCAAGCCGTTGTCAAGCACCACGGCGAGGTGCCGTTGCGCCTGCTCGAGCCGATGCCCGAGCTTTCCTGCGGCGACAGTGCGAGCGGTAACCTGATCGTGCAGGGCGACAACCTGCACGCGCTCAAGGCGCTGCTGCCCCGCTACGCGGGCCAGGTGAAATGCATCTACATCGACCCGCCGTACAACACCGGCAACGAGGGTTGGGCGTACAACGACAACGTCAACAGCCCAGAGATCCGTAAGTGGCTAGGGAAGGTCTGAACAATTGACCCCGCACAGTACCGACCGCGCAGCAAGGAGC
>CAZVNC010000287.1:0-4153 GCA_964628305.1 uncultured Ideonella sp. | reverse complement strand
ATTCGGCGTTGTAGTGGCGCTCGCTGATCCACTGCCGCGTCGCGCCGCTGAGCATGTCGTCGTGCAACAGCATCAGATGCACGTCGAGCAAGGCGGACAGTTCGGGCGGCGCTTCTGGCGGCATCGCGCGCTGCAGTGCCGTGAGCTCGCTGGCAACCGTGTTGCGCGCGCTGCGCAGCCGCTCGATTTCGGACTCGACGCGCGACTCGTCGATGAAATAGTGCGCCACATCGACGCGACTCGACGCCACCAGCATCGCCCGTCCAATCGCGACGCCACCCGACACCGGAACGCCAAACACCTGAAAGCTCATGCCGAAATCCTAGCAGCGCGTCGATCGGCGAGGCACAAACTCTTCAATCCCTGCGTTGTGCGTTCGCTGCCCCGCGTTCACTCCGCTTCGCCGAACTTGCCGTCGATCAGCGCGCGCAGCGCCTGCATCGCGGCCTGCTCGTCGACACCATCGGTTTCGATCTCGATCTCGCTTCCCATGCCAGCGGCAAGCATCATCACGCCCATGATGCTCTTGGCGTTCACCCGCCTCCCATTGCGGCTGAGAGCGACATCGCTGCGAAACGACGCCGCGAGCTTGGTGAACTTGGCCGAGGCCCGGGCATGCAGGCCGAGCTTGTTATTGATGGTGATCGTGGACCGGATCATCGCAGGCCGACTCGAGGGTCTGGTTCGGTGGTCGCGGCGCGGCCGCTTGCATCACGCCCTGCGTCGCGCCGCTCATCGCGCGCGCGACCAGGGCGTCGAGCGTGTCGTTCTCGTAGCAAAGGCAGCGCCACAGCATCGGCACGTTGACGCCGGCCAGCACTCTGACGCACGGGTTGTCGGCAAGGCGCAGGGCCGCATTGCAAGGAGTCGCGCCGAACACGTCGGTGAAGATGACCGCATCCGGGGTCAGCACGCGCGGCAGCAGCGCGCGGGCCCGGGTCTCGACCGCCTCGGCGGTGTCGCCGGCGGCCACATCGAGCGTTTCGATCTTGCGCGCGCATTCCGGATAGGCATGCATCGCGACCGTCTTCAGCGCTGACGCCAACGGAGCATGGGCAATGATCAGGATTCCTGGCATGGCGGCAAATTATCGCCAGTTCGCTCACCCGCCGCGACAAGGGGTTGCCTGGCGCGCGAATCATCGAACCAGACGAACCAAAGATACGACAGCAAGCAGCCCGCAGCCAGCAACCCGAACGCACCGCGGTAGGCCGCGATGGTCGTCCAGCCGAGCGCGCCCAGCAGGTCGATCGCGACGCCGATCGACCACTGCAGAACGAACACCCCGGAGAAGATCACGAGATTGAAGGCGGAGAGCGCACGCCCCGCCAGCGGCGCCGCGAACGCCTGCCCGATCGTCGGCAGCGCCAACGTGACGACCGTGCTGCAGACGCAGAACAAGGTCCACGCGATGACGCCGGCGCGCTCGCCGAGCACGAGCGCCAGCGCCAGCATGCAAAGACTCAGCGGCACGACGTAGCGCATGAGCGAATAGGCCGTCCAGCCGCGCGCAAAGAGCCTGGGCACGAGCGCGCCCCAGGTCAGGAAGGTCAGCAGCATGCCGACGTTGAGCACGAACAGGCCTTGTGCCGCCTCCTGCGGCGACCAGCCGCAAACCTGCGACAGCCACGGACCGATCCAGAGCGCCTGCATCGCGAGCAGGCCGCCGTAGTGAAAGAAGCCGCTGGGCATCAGGCGCAAGAAGGTGCGGTTGCGAAAGACCTGCACGTAGTCCGACGCCTCCGCCGACCGTCGCTTCGCGGGCGGTTGCGCCGCGTCGCGCGGCGCCAGCCGGCCGATGGCCAGCATCGACAGCAGCAGGCATCCGGCGATGGCCCAGAACAGGCCGCGCCAGCCGAGCAGCGGCAGCATCCACTGCACCGGCAGCGTCGACGCCACCATGCCCGAAGAGCCCGTCATCAGCATCCACGAGGCGGCGCGCACTTGCGCCGTCGGCGCCAGATGACGCCGAAAGCTCGTCATCGGTGCCATAAGGCATGCGCTCACGCCCATCCCGATCAGCAGGCGCGCCGCGATCAGCCCTGCAAAGCTGTGCGCGCTGGCGAACAGCACACAGCCGACCACGGCCAGCGCCAGCATCGCCAACTGCACCCGCTTGGGGCCGCGCCGGTCGAGCGCGCTGCCGAGCGGCAACTGCATGCACGCGAAGCCGAGAAAGAAGGCGCCCGCAAGCAGCCCCAGATCGGCGGCGCCCAGTTCGAGTTCAGCGCTGAACTCCGGGGCCAGCGTCGCGATCACCGCGCGCAGGATCGCAGCGATGAAGTAGGCGAACGCGAAGCTCGCGAACATCGCTGCCACGGTGCGCCGCGACAGGGAGCCGCTCGCCGGCGTCATGTGCCGAGCCGCACGCTGTCGAAGAAGACCTCGACGCTGGCGGCGTCCAACTGCGCGCCGAGAACCGCAAGCTGGTAGACGTGCATCGCTCGGCTGAAGAACGCGGCTTCTTCCTCGATCGGATCTCCCTGCGGCGAGCGTCCGGCATAGCGCACGCGCACCGCTTGATCGTTGGGGGTCATTGCGCCGAGCGCCAACGGCTCGGCCTTCACCTCGCGCCCATCGGCATTCGCGGCAAGCGCCGCGCGCATCGCGATCAACGCCGGCGTCACGCGCGCCGGATCGCCGAGTTCGGCGTGGACGAGCGCGAAGTTCAGCCCCTGCGCGCTGCACGACAGCATCGTCATGCTGACCGCCTCGCCGTCGAGCATTGCGACGCGGGTGCGGGTCTGTGGCTTGCAAGGGAACTGCAGCGTGACGCCGCTCCCAGCGGGCTGCACTTCGCGCCAGTTGAACGCGGGCGCGCAGGCAGCCATCGATGCGCCGAGCACGATGGCGATCAGCGAGAGGCGGCGCATGCGCGGATTATCGTCGTCGCTGCGCGTACGGCTCGCACGCGGCGGCACTCGAAGCCGGGGCAGATCGGGCGTGAATTGTTCACGCCGGTCACGCTCTTGCCGCGGCGGTCGATCCCGACGCACGCTTGCAGCGCCTGCAGCGCGTGCAAACTACCGCCAGCGCCCAACGGGCGGGCAATTCGCTCCCTCACTGCGCGCATACAAGCAAGGTGCGGTGCGGGGTACGCGCGCCAGCCCCGAAGGACGGAGAGACGCGTCATGGATCTGTCAGACCTCGAACCCGCGCGACGCGACGACACGACCCGGTCCGGTAGGCGCCTCGAAGTCACCGAATGGCAGGGATTCATCGGCGCGCTCGGCGCCGAGATCGCCTCGCCGCTGACCGCCGCGCTCGAACGCATCAACGCGCTGACGACGACCGGCCGCATCGACCGCCGCAGCCTGCGCGCGCTGCGCGAAGAGGTCGAGCGGGCGCGCCAGGTCGGCATGGCGAGCCAGCAGCTCGCGCGCCTTGCATCGGGACGGGTGCGACAGTCGCACGAACGCGTCGACCTCGCGCAGACGCTGGCCGGCGTGCTCGCGCACCGGGCGCGCGAGATCCAAACGCGTGGCGTGAGCGTCGAAGCGCTGCCGGCGGCAAAGCCGGTCGAGATACTGATCGACGCGCCGCTCCTCTTCAGCCTGCTCGAGACGATGCTGGACTGGGCGCTGGCGTGTGCGCGCTCCAATATCGTGCTGCGCATCGACGTCAAGGACTGGCCGGCGCACGCGCGCCTGTCCTGCCGCTTCGCGCACCGTCCGATCGATCAGCTCGACGATGGTGCGCCGACACCGAGCGAGGCGTCGCTGCTCGACTGCGTGCATTGGCGGCTGCTGCAACAGACGGCGCTCACACTCGGCGTCGCGAACGAGCGCAGCGTCGACGCCGCCGGCACCGCGCTCACGCTCGAATTCCCGCGTACCGTGAACCAGACGATGGACGGCCTCACGATGGTCGAGCTCGACGATGGCTTCTCGCCGTCGCTCAACACCAGGCCGCTGGCCGGCAGCCACGTGCTGGTCGTCGCTCAGGATCGCGAACTGCGCGTCCAACTGCGCGACGCCATGCGCAACATGGGCTTGCTGATCGATTGCGTCGACTCGGTCGCGCAGACCGAGGACTTCTGCCGCGATGGCCTGCCACACGCCGTGATCGTCGACTCGGCCCTGTGCGATGAACGCTTTGCCGCACTGCGGCGCGGCATCGAAGCCGAAGTCCCGCAGTTCGCCTTCATCGCGAT
>CAZVNC010000286.1:0-4166 GCA_964628305.1 uncultured Ideonella sp. | reverse complement strand
GATCTTCTTGTACTCCTCGGCCACCGGCAGCATCGCCAGCGCGACCGGCGAGGCGGTCGGGCCGACCGCGATGTCGACCTTGTCGTCGGCGTACGCCGCGGCGAGCACCGCCTTGCCGACGTCGGGCTTGCCCTGGTCATCCTTCTCGATGACGACGATCTTCTTGCCGGCGACCATGTTCGTTCCGCCGGTCGCGTAGTCGAGCCCCATCATGAAGCCGGTGATCGTCTGCTTGGCATAGGCTTCGAGCGGCCCGGTCTTGCTTGCGATCACCGCGATCTTGATTTCCTTGGGGTCGGCAGCCTGCACGCCGGTTACGCCGGCGACGAGGGCTGCGGCACAGAGCGCGGCGGTCAAAAGTCGCTTCATGGTCATAGGTCTCCTGCAAAAGTGATCCGCTGCGTCGCGGGATGGACGAGCGGGTGCCACTTCTCCATGCAATCGGCGTGCCCACTTGCACCGAATCAGTGCAATCCCTGACTGGCGCTTGATTGCGCAGCAGGAACCGCGGTTCTCGAAGGCACGGTACCGGGCTGACCTGCGCAATGTGTCTGCACTTCAAGCATCTATGTTGGACTGTCTTAGCTGCAACTGTCCACAGAGTATGCAGTGTCCGAACACAAGACACTCCGAGACGTATCAGCTCGAAGTCTCGATGGCGGCGAGCTTTTCGTAGAGGGACGCGCGCGAGATGCCGAGCAGGCGCGACGCGGCGAGTTTGTTGCCGCGCGTGCGCACGAGCGCCTCGCGAATGCTTCGCGCCTCGAGTTCCGCGATCGCCTGCGGCAGCGGCTTGAAGTTGTCTTGCGTCGCCGCTGTATCGGGCCGGAGCCATTGCGACGCGGGCACGGCGTCCGGAACTTCGGCCGCAGCGGGCGGCGCCCGGCGCGCCGCCACCGCTCGCGGATCATCGTCAGCGGCCACCCGCTCGGCAGGAGCCGGCGCCGACTCGAAATGCGCCGCCGTCAGCACGAGGTCGTCGGTCATCAGCGTCGCCTGTTCGAGCGCGTTGCGCAGTTCGCGCACGTTGCCCGGCCACGGCCTGGCGGCAAGGTGTTCGAGCGCCGCCGCGCTCAGGTGCTTCGGTGCGAGGCCGCTGCGGCGGGCAATGTCCTCGGACAGCGCCTCGGCCAGCGCCTCCAGATCGGAGAGCCGCTCGCGCAGCGCCGGCAGGCGGATCGGCAGCACGTTCAGCCGGTAGTAGAGGTCGGCGCGGAACGTGCCGGCGGCGACCATCGCCTGCAGGTCGCGGCTCGTCGCGGCGATGATCCGCACGTCGATGCGCTGCACCTGGTTGCTGCCGAGCGGCTCGAGCTCGTGCTCCTCGAGCACGCGCAGCAGCTTGGCCTGCAGCGCGAGCGGCATGTCGCCGATCTCGTCGAGGAACAACGTGCCCGAGTCGGCGAGCTTGAACTTGCCGTCGCGCCCCTTGCGGTCGGCGCCGGTATAGGCGCCGGGCGCGACGCCGAAGAACTCGGCTTCGAGCAGCGTGTCGGGCACGGCGGCGATGTTGACGCCGACGAAGGGCCGCGCGGCGCGCGCGCTCGCGGCGTGGATGCCTTGCGCGAGCAGCTCCTTGCCGGTGCCCGTCTCGCCGAGCAGCAGCGCGGTGGCGTCGGTCTGTGCGGCGCGGCGCGCCTGGCGCTTGACCTCCATCGCCGCCGCGCTGGCGCCGACGAAGCTCGCGATCGTGTGCTTCGGCCGGCGCTGCGCGGCAAGCTGGCTGCGCGCGGCGTCCAGCTCGCGCTGCAGGCGGCTGAACTTGACCATCAGCGGCTGCATCGTCGTTTCCGGATCGTCGAGCAGCACGAGGCCGAGCGCGCCGATCACCTCGCCGCGGTCATCGCGCAGCGGCAGCCGGCTGACGAGAAAGGTGCCGGCCTGGTTCGCGAGCAGATCGACGAGGATCGGCTGGCCGCTGTCGATCACCTGCGCCAGCAGCGAATTCGGGATCACCTCTTCGACGCGGCGGCCGACGAAGTCCGACTCCTCTCGCCCGAGCGCGGGCAGGAAGCGCTTGTAGCCGTCGCTGATCCAGACCACGCGGTGCGCGCGGTCGACGACCAGCATGCCCATCGCCGAACGCGCAAAGGTGTCGAAGGTGCTGCGGGCGGCGAGCGCGAGCATGCCGTCGGGGTCCGCGGGCAGATCGAGCCGCGGACCGGCGGGGTCGGCTTCAGGAGTTTCTGGCATCGGCAGGTCCGGCGCATCGCGCCGACCCGCACTGTACGCTGCGCGAACAACCGCGCTCGCCCGCGCCGACGGCGGCTTCGAACTCGGCGTTCGTCAACCGGCGCAGCAGCAAACGCCCGCCGCGAGCGTCACCCGTCACACCCGGGCCGCAGGGTGCGGCACGCTATGCAGGTTCGGCCGGTGGCCATGCGAGACGCGCACACTTCTCGCAGTAGCTCGGGGACTTGGGCAGGTTCTCCTCTGACGGTGCGCCCCAGGCCGAAACCGGAATCGCCGTCGGCAACGTTGCCGCACCACAGAGCGCTCGCAGATGGTTGACGCGGCGCGACAAGTGGTAGTCCCAGAACCCGTTCGAGCCCTCGGTGACGACGAGCTCGTTGCGCTCGGCGTCGGTGGTGGGGAGCTTGATCCCCTTCATGGTTTCGAACAGGCTCATGATGCGTCTCCGAAGTGCGAGCGACCGGGCCGCGTGCCGCAGCCGCATAGAAATCTTACATCGGCGCCAATCGCTTCGATGCGGTCCGGGCATTGCGCCCCGGGAAAACCGGACTGGCCCCGAATCCGACAGGTGACCCGTCGCGGGCAGCCTAGGCGAAGCCGCTGGCGGGTCGGCGAGGATTGCAATGCGCTGGCGAACGTCGGCAGCCACAGCGCGACAACGATATGCCCTCTGGAGGCAGGCTGCACCTGTTGCAAACACGCCCCCGCGACTCGGGGATTGACGCCCAACGGCGTAAAAGTAGGATGCAGCCGATTCAAAACAAAAGGATCCCGCTCATGCGCTCCGCCCAGATACTGATCGCCGCCCTGTCCCTCATTGGTTTGACGGCGCAGGCCGAGAGCGTCACCGCGCGCGTCGTGGCCGACGATCACTACGCCGTGTTCGTCGGCAACGCATCCGGTTCGTCGATGACTCTGGTCGGCGACTCGGGAGCGAACTTGTGGTTCTCGCAAGGCGCTCCATTCAGCTTCGAAGCGGCCGCGGGCGACTACGTCTACGTCGCGGCCTGGGACGATGCGAGCTATGGCGCACCGCACATGTGGATCGGCGAGTTCACCGTCGGCAGCACGACGCTGTACTCCAACACGACCGACTGGACGACCAAGTACGACAACACGGTCAAGTCCCCGAGTGCGGCGCAGGTGTCAGCACTCGTGCAGTCGGCGGCACCGTGGCTCGCGCCGCAGGCCAGCATGCCCAACGGCTCTTCGCCCTACGGCAGCCTGATCGGCGGAGCGCCCGCCAGCATGATCTGGCACGACGTTTTCGATGGCTCGAGTGCGAGCGAGAACGGATACGCGCTCTTTCGCTCGCTGGCGCCGGTCGTCGCCGTTCCCGAGCCGTCGACCTACGCGCTGTTGATGGCTGGCCTCTTGCTGGTGGGCCGCGCCGCGCGGCGTCGCGGCTGAGTCGCGCAGCAAGCCCATTGGGTTATCCCGTCGCAGCCCGCGGGATGGTCGTGAGTCCCGCCAGTTTCGATTCGCACGACGCCGCTCCGACCTAGGAGGGGCGCGCCCTTCAAGGTCGCGCCGCGGTTTCGCCCCTCACCCGCACTGCCCCACGTACCCGCACGCGGTGCAGAACTCGCAGCCGTCGCGGTGGATCAGCGTCGCGTTGCCGCACTCGGGGCAGCGGCTGCCTGCGAGTTCCTGCGTCAGCGTCGCGCCGTTGGTCGAGGCGGCGGGCGATTCGAGCACGCCCATCTCGCGCAGCGGGAAGCCCTCCTCGTTCAGCACGCCGAGCATTGCGTAGCGGTGGATCAGCAGGCGCGCCATGTAGGCCACGGTCGAGGGCCAGATCTGCTGGCGGCGCGGGGTGCCGGGCAGCGTCGGCACGAAAGCCATGAAGTGGCCGAGCGGCTCGGCGTAGTTCAGAAGCTTCCGCAACTTCATGCCGATCCAGGCCGGGTCGACGACCCGCATGTCGAGCGACAGGATGCGCGCCAGGCCGTCGAGCGCGCGCGGGTAGTTGC
>CAZVNC010000285.1:0-4175 GCA_964628305.1 uncultured Ideonella sp. | reverse complement strand
GCGAGGCGCTCCTCGTAGCGCTGCATCACGCGCTGCGCGACGCGCTCGTCGTCGTTCTCGGGTTCGACGCGCTCGCTGGCGAGCCCCTGGTTCTTCCAGCCGCTGATCGCCCATTGCCAGCGCCGCGCAAGCGCGTTGTCGGTCGTTGCGCCGGCGTCCTTCAAGACGGCGAGCACGTCGTCGCCGTCGAGGATCGAGAAGCGCGGCTTCAACCCGATGCGTTCGCCATCGACGCGCAAGATGCGAACGCCGAGCGCATGGAAGGTGCTGACGACAAGCTCCTTCGCCGCGCGCGCGCCGACGAGCGCCTTCGCCCGCTCGCGCATCTCCTGCGCCGCCTTGTTCGTGAACGTGATTGCGGCGATCTGCCGCGGCGCGTACTCCGCCTGCTGCAGCCGTGCGATCTTGTGCGCGATGACGCGCGTCTTGCCCGATCCGGCGCCGGCGAGGACGAGACACGGGCCCGCAAGGTAGTGCACCGCTTCGAGCTGGGCGGGGTTCAGGGTGTCGGCAGCCATGGGCGGCGGATGATAGCCACCACGCGGCGGCACGACTGTGCTAGCCAATCTGGAACGCCTGGAGCAACGGGGCGGCGACCCGACCGCTGGCTGAAGCGCCAGAGCCGGGCAACGCGCCGCCCGGCCGCTCGTCAGGTCCCGCCGACGAACGGATTGGTTCGCCGCTCGCGGCCGAACGTGCTTTCCGGCCCGTGGCCGGGGATGAAGACGGTGTCGTCGCCCATGGGCCAGAGTCGCTCGACGATGCTCGCGATCAGCGTCGCGTGGTCGCCGCCCGGGAAGTCGGTGCGGCCGATGCTGCCGGCGAACAGTACGTCGCCGACGAACGCGCGCTTCGCTTCGGCGCTGTGAAAGACGACGTGCCCCGGCGTGTGGCCCGGGCAATGCCGAACCGCAAGCACGCTTGCGCCGACCTGCACCCTGTCGCCATCGTGCAGCCAGCGTGCCGGCGTGAACGGCTCGGCCGGCGCGAAGCCGAATTGCAGCGCCTGCTGGCGCAGGCCGTCGATCCAGAACTGGTCGCCCGGGTGCGGGCCGACGATCGGCAGCGACAGCTCGCGCGCCAGCGCCCCGGCGCCGCCCGCATGGTCGATGTGGGCGTGCGTGAGCAGGATCTGCACCAGCTTGACGCCGAGGCGTTCGACTTCGGCGCGGATGTCCGGCAGATCGCCGCCGGGATCGATGACCGCGCCTTCCATCGTCTGATCGCACCAGACGATCGAGCAGTTCTGCTGGAAGGGCGTCACGGGGAGGGTGAGGTAGTGAAGCATACGGGTTCGCATTGTCCGGCATCGCGGGGTCGACCCTGGGTTGCGCAAGCCCGAGTTCGCTCGGCACGCCCGGCGCGCGAGAATCAGCCGCATGACGCCTCACGTACCCGCCGCCCCGCCACCCTCGACCCACGACACGACCCGCATCGACGACACCCGCATCGGCGCGGTGCGCCCGCTCGTCACGCCCGCGCTGCTGCAGGAGTGGCTGCCGGTGCCGCCGGCAGCCGAGGCGCTCGTCGAGCAGAGCCGGGAGGCGATCTCGCGCATCCTGCGCGGTGCCGACGACCGTCTGATCGTCGTCGTCGGGCCTTGCTCGATCCACGACCATGACGAGGCGATCGCCTACGCGAGACAACTGCGCGAGGCGGCGCTCGCGCACGCCGACGCGCTGCTCGTCGTGATGCGGGTGTACTTCGAGAAGCCGCGCACGACGGTCGGCTGGAAGGGCTACATCAACGATCCGCGCCTCGACGGCAGCTTCGCGATCAACGAGGGGCTGGAGATGGCACGCCGCCTGCTGCTCGACGTGCTCGCGCTCGGCCTGCCGGTGGGCACCGAGTTTCTCGATCTGCTGAGCCCGCAGTTCATCAGCGACCTCGTGAGCTGGGGCGCGATCGGCGCCCGAACGACCGAAAGCCAGAGCCACCGCCAGCTCGCAAGCGGCCTGTCGTGCCCGGTCGGGTTCAAGAACGGCACCGAGGGCAGCGTCCAGGTCGCGGCCGACGCCATCCTCGCGGCGCGCGCGCCGCACGCCTTCATGGGCATGACGAAGATGGGCCAGGCGGCGATCTTCGAGACGCGCGGCAACGACGCCTGCCACCTGATCCTGCGCGGCGGCAAGGCGCCGAACTATCACGCCGCGGACGTGGACCGCGCCTGCGCCCGCCTGCAGGCGGCGGGCCTGCGCGAGCAGGTGATGATCGACGTCTCGCACGCCAACAGCAGCAAGCAGCATGCGCGCCAGATCGAGGTTGCGGCCGACGTGGCGGCGCAGGTCGCCGGCGGCGACGCGCGCATCGTCGGCGTGATGATCGAGAGCCACCTCGAGGAAGGGCGCCAGGACATCGTCGCCGGCCGGCCGCTGCGCCCCGGCGTCTCGGTGACCGACGCCTGCCTCGGCATGGCGCAGACGCTGCCGGTGCTGCAGCGCCTGGCCGATGCGGTGCGGGCGCGGCGCGGCGCCGTGCGCGTCTGACGCGGAGGCGCGGCCCGCCCAGCGCTGCCCGGCCCGCGGCGCAGCAGCGCGATCGGACGGCGCGCCGCTTGCGATACTTCGCCCCCGATGCCCGCCATCCTTGCGATCACCGTTCCGTTCTTCGCGCTCGTGCTGTGCGGCTACCTCGCGGCGCAGTTTCGGGTGCTGCCGCAGTCGGCGATACCGGGTCTGAACGCCTTCGTGCTCTATTTCGCGCTGCCGTGCATGCTGTTTCGCTTCGGCGCGGCGACGCCGTTTGCGCAGTTGCTCGACCCGGCGCTGCTCGTCGTCTACGGCGTCTGCGCGCTCGCGATGGTCGCCTTCACAATCGCGATGACGCTGCAGCGAAGCGTGGGCGGCAGCGGCGTCGACCTGACGAATGCGGCCTTCGGCGCGCTCGTCGCGGCGTTTCCGAACACCGGCTTCATGGGCCTGCCGCTGCTCGTCGCGCTGTTCGGCGAGCGCGCCATCGGGCCGATGGTCGCGACGCTGCTCGTCGATCTGGTCCTGACCAGCACGCTGTGCATCGCGCTCGCGCAGATGCACGGCCACCTGCGAGGCGCTGCCGGCGCCGGTGCGGGCGGCACGCCGCTGCGCGTCGCGCTAATCCGCTCGGTGCGCGGCGCGCTCGGCAACCCGCTGCCGTGGGCGATCGTGCTCGGCGCGCTGTTCTCGCTCGGCGGCCTGGCGCTGCCGGGCGCGCTCGGCGAGATCGTGAAGATGCTCGCCGACGCCGCGACGCCGGTCGCGCTGTTCACGATCGGCACCGTGCTGTGGCGCGCCCGCCAGCACGCGCACACCCGAACGCCGGCCGCGCAGTTCGTGCCGGTCGCGCTCTTCAAGCTGTTCGTGCACCCGCTGCTCGTGCTCGCGGTCGGGTTGCTCGCGAACGCCGCCGGCTTGGCGATCTCGGAGCTGAACCTGACCGTGCTCGTCCTCGCCGCCGCGCTGCCGAGCGCGAGCAATGTGTCGCTGCTCGCCGAACGCTTCGGCGCCGACAATGGCCGCATCGCCCGCATCATCATGACCTCGACGACGATCGCCTTTGTGAGCTTCTCGGCGCTGGCCTGGCTGCTCGGCGCGGGAGCGCGCACATGACGCGGCGCGAGGCGCCGGTCGCGATCGTCGCCGCGATGCGCGAGGAAATGCGCGCCTTGCTGCCGTTGATGTCGGACGTGCAGACCAGCGTGCGCGCCGGGCGCGAGTTCCATCGCGGGCTGCTGCACGGCCGGCGCGTCGTGCTGGTGCGATGCGGCATCGGCAAGGTCGCGGCGGCGGCGACGGCGGCCCTGCTGGCCGCCGAGTTCGCGCCCGCGATGCTGATCCTGACCGGCGTCGCCGGAGGCCTGGGCGACGGCGTGCGGGTCGGCGACGTGGTGCTCGCCCGCGCGCTGCTGCAGCACGACATGGACGCCTCGCCGCTCTTCCCGCGCTACGAGGTGCCGCTGACCGGCCGCGCGCGCTTTCCCCCCGACCCCGACCTGCGCGCGGCGCTGGCCAGCGCCGCGCTGCACTGCCTGCAGCACGCGGCCGAGCGCATTGGCGAGACGCACCTGGCCGACTTCGGCATCGACAGCCCGCTGCTGCACCAGGGCATGGTGGTCAGCGGCGATCGCTTCGTCGCCACCGCCGCCGAGAGCGAAGCGCTGCGCGCCGCGGTGCCCGACGCGCTGGCGGTGGAGATGGAGG
>CAZVNC010000284.1:0-4176 GCA_964628305.1 uncultured Ideonella sp. | reverse complement strand
CGGCAAGGCGATGATGGGCACCGCGCAGGCGGGCGGGCCCGATCGGGCGACGAAGGCCGCCGAACAGGCCGTCGCCTGCCCGCTGCTCGAAGGCATCGACCTGTCGGGCGCGCGCGGCGTGCTGGTGCTGATCGCGGCCAATCGCAACACCTTCAAGCTCGCCGAGAGCCGCAACGCGATGAACACGATCCGCCGCTATGCGGCCGACGACGCGCATGTGATCTACGGCACGGCGTACGACGAAAGCCTCGGCGACCAGTTGCGGGTGACGGTGATCGCGACCGGCTTGACGTCGGGCCGGCGCGCGCAGGCACCGATCAGCGTCGTCCACAGCGCGCCGGCGCAGCGCACTGGCACCGACAACCTGCCGCTGATGACGCAGGCGGTCGCCGGTGCGGCGCCGGGCGCAGCGCCGGCCCACGACTACAGCAGCCTCTCCACGCCGAGCGTCTGGCGCAACAGCCGCAGCGCGTCGTCGCGGGTCGATGCGCTCGTCAGCAACGGCATGGACGAAATCGAGATCCCGGCCTTCCTGCGGCGTCAGGCGGACTGATCGGAGCGGAATGCGCCGGATCGAACGGCGCATCGGTGATCCCGGTTGGGGAGTTCTCCCCAGCCGGGCTTCCTACAATGGGCGGATGGTCCAGCAACGCACCCTGAAGTCGATGATGCGCGCGGTCGGCGTCGGGCTGCACAGCGGACAGCGGGTCGAGTTGACGATGCGTCCGGCGCCGCCGGACAGCGGCATCGTGTTCCGGCGCATCGATCTGCCGTCGCCGGTCGAGATCCCGGTCAGGGCCTCTGCGGTGAGCGACGCGCGCATGGCGTCCACCATCTCCGTCGATGGCGACCCGGGCGCGCCGAAGGTGCAGACGATCGAGCATCTGATGTCGGCCTGCTCGGGCCTGGGCATCGACAACCTCGTGATCGACATCACGGCCGACGAAGTGCCGATCCTGGACGGATCGGCGGCGTCGTTCGTCTTCCTGCTGCAAAGCGCGGGCGTCGTGATGCAGGACGCGCCGAAGCGGTTCATGCGCATCCTGCGGCCGGTCGAGGTTCGAGAGGGCGATGGCGCGACGCTGAAGTGGGCTCGGCTCGACCCGTTCGAGGGCTACAAGCTCTCGTTCGAGATCGAGTTCGACCACCCGGCGGTCGACCAGACGGGGCAGCGCGTCGAGTTCGACATGGGTTCGGGGCAGTACAAGCGCGAAATCGCCCGCGCCCGCACCTTCGGGTTCACGAAGGACGTCGAGTTGATGCGTTCGCGCGGGCTCACTCTGGGCGGCAGCATGGACAACGCGATCGTCGTCGACGACCAGCGCGTGCTCAATGCCGGCGGTTTGCGCTACGACGATGAGTTCGTCAAGCACAAGATTCTCGATGCGATCGGCGACATGTGGGTGCTCGGCCATCCGTTGCTCGCCGCGTACAGCGCCTACAAGAGCGGCCACGCGCTGAACAACCAGCTGCTGCGCAAGGTGCTTGCCGATGGTTCGAACTACGAGATCGTGACCTTCGACGATGCTGCAGACGCACCGGCAGGATTTGCGGAGCTGGCGCCCGCATGGTGAGCGGTCGAGCCGGACGAGCGCGATGCTGATCGCGCGTGCGCTCTTTGCGCTGCTCGCGGTCGCCGCGATCCTGTGCTTCGCGATGTACGCCGGCACCGGCCAGCGACGCTGGCTGCAACTCGGTTGGCAGATCGTCAAATGGACGATCGTCGCCAGCCTCGGTTTCTTTGCCGTGTTGATCCTCGAACGGCTGGCATTGATCTTATGAATCGAACCTGCCGATGAAGGTTTTCTACTGGATCGCGTTTGCCATCCTGCTCACGGTCGCCATTCCGTGTGTGCTGTATTTCGGCGCCTATCTCGCGAGCGGGCAGGATCGTCTGCGACTGATCGCGGTGCGGTTCTTCCGCTGGTCGGCGCTCGTCGTGCTGACGACCTTCAACATCGCGATCTTCAGGCACATCATCCTGATCCTGATCCACTGGTAGCAGCGACAGGTCGCGCGGCGCAGCGGGGTGGCGTTCAGTGCCGGGTGACGAACTCGCCGCCGGCTTCCTCGATCACGACACCGGCGATGTCCTCGCGCGGCACGAAGCCCGCTGAGCCCGGGTCGTCGCGTTCGGCCAGATGCCGCGCGCCGGGGCGCGCGGCCGGTGCGAAATCGCTGTTCGCAAAGCCGTCCAGGCGGTTGTCGGGCGCAAAGAACGAATCCTGGAAGTTCGTCGAGTCCTGCCACAGCGCACTGCGTTGGGCGCGCCGGTTGGCGACCGTGCTCGTCAGCGTGTCTCGTGCCTGGTTGAACGGCTGCAGCGTCGCGAGCGGCCCGCGCGCGGCGAGCCCGCTTTGCGGGACCAGCAGTTGCAGTTCGGCGATCGTCGGCAGGTTGTCCACCGGGCAGCGCAGGTAGCGCACACGGCAGGCGCCGAGTACCGATTGCTTGATCTGCATCGCTCGCCGCGAACTGCCGTGCTCGGTATCGAGATCGATCGCTGCAAGGACGCGGCCGTTGGCGCTGCAGACGACGAAGTTGACGTGCAGGGTGCCCAACAGTTCGTACCAATAACGGGTCTGCGCTGGATCGACTGCCTGGCAGAAGCGGATCAGCGGCAGCTTCGCGAGCACGGCATGGTGCGGCAGCGCCTCGCGCAGCAAACGGTAGACGCGGCGCTCGTCACTGCTGAAAACCGGCCGCGGCGACAAAGCCCACTCGGTGGGCAGCGGTGGCGCCTGGCTCGGGCGCCGGTGCGTGCGCAGCAGCAGGACCGTGCTCATCGATGCGAGTATGGCCATGGCGGCCAGCGCGATGATCCACGGCAGGATTTGCATTTCGGGGGCAGCGTTGCCGCAATCAGGTCACGACGACATGCCGCGCCCGTGCGTCCGACACTCTAGCCGACGCAGCACATGCTCCCTATTCGGGCCGACCCTCCCGGGCCGCTCTCGGCCCGGCGAACGACGCGAATCGACACCGAACTGCAGCGCGTCATCGGACCGGGAAGAGGGTGCCGATGACTTCGTTGAGCCGTTTGGCCTGCACCTTCATGTGGTAGTCCCACTCGGCAGCCTGGGATTCGACGATCTCGCCGACCTGGGAGGCAATGTCGTCGGGCGGCAGCGTCAGCCAGGCTTCGGACTCCGAACCCGCCCGCTCGACCTTGGCTCCGGCGTTGCTCGCGATCTTGAGCATGGCCGAGTTTTCGCTCAGGGCGTAAATGAAGAGCTTGCTGATGTGGCGGTTGCGGGCGTGCAAGATCGCATGGTCGAACAATCGCGCGCCCAGGCCCCGGCCGCGTGCGTGCTTGCTGACGCTCACGCCGAACTCGGCCATCGCCGCCTGGCCCTTGATCTGCGGCGCAGGCGCATACGCCAGATGCGCCATCGCGATCAATTCGAGCCGGCGGTTGAAGATGCCGAAGACCTCGTCGCGGTCGAAATCGAGCGTGTCGGTGTAGTGGACGATCTGGCTGTCTGTTGCCGAAAAGCCAAACCGCAGGTAGCGGTCGTGCTCATCGAGCGCCAGCAGGTGCTCCCGCAGCCGGTCGCGATGACGTGACGTGAGCGAACGCACGGGTACCCAGGAGCGCTCCCTCGCAGTTGCACTCGGTGCGGCTGGCGGAGGGGGCTCCTGCGGGGGCGGAGAAGTCGGCAAGGGGTGTGTTGTCTGCATGATGTGATGTTGCGCCGCAGCTTGGCTAGGCCGCGAACTTAGTAGTTACCCTTAGTCTAGTCCTGAATGAAGTCCGATTCGCCCTTTGCAATGGAGAGCACACTCCAATTGGAATGGTGTCGTTTCCAAGCCAATCTGCGCTCGTATGGCCCGCCAGCGCATGTGAATTCGCACCTGGGATATACTGGCAGGCTTTCCCGAACTGGGTTACGGGAGAGACCCGCGTCCTAGACCGGTCGGCAATTGCCGCGCCGGGGTTCGCGCCCGAGAGGCCGCCCGAATAAGCGGCGCCGAAGGTGTGAACTGGACCCGGGTTGGGCAAAGCGCCCGCACAACCTGCCACAGCACCTTGTCTGCGTACGCGTCTCGCGCAGGTTGGACGGGTGACGCTGCCACGTCGGCGCATCGTAGAACGCGCTTTCCTGCGCAGCGTGGTCGTCCGTGATGGACAGGGCCATCAACTGATCGAGCGTGACAGCATCGGCGCGATAGTCG
>CAZVNC010000283.1:1315-4176 GCA_964628305.1 uncultured Ideonella sp. | reverse complement strand
TGGCGGGTGTCCTCGCAGGCGATGGCGTCGACGAGGGCAAGGACGTGGATCGCCCGCAGGCTCAGGTCGGCGAGGTTGCCGATCGGCGTCGCGACGACATAGAGCGCCGCTGCGGGATACTGCTGGGCGCCGGCCGCTTCGGCCGCCGCACGCAGCAGCAACGAGGCATCGATGGTCACGACGAAAGGCCTGGGGGATGACGCCGAAGACCGCGCGCTCGAGCATCTGCTGGCGAACGGCCTGAAGCTGGTGGAGCGCAATTATCGGATCGCGCGCGGCCCGAGCCGGCGCGGCGGCGAGATCGACCTCATCCTGCGCGAGCGCGACGGCACGCTCGTCTTCGTCGAGGTCCGCAAGCGTGCCAGCGCCGCGCACGGCGGCGCCGCGGCGAGCGTCGGCGCCGCCAAGCGGCGCAGCCTGGTGCTCGCGGCGCAGCACTATCTGTCCCGATTGGGCGCGGTGCCGCCTTGCCGCTTCGACGTCGTCGCGATCGACGGCGACGCCCTCGACTGGCTGCGCGCGGCTTTCGACGCCGGTTGACGGCCGCAAACGACGAAGCGCCCCGCGGGGCGCTTCGCTGCGACGGGCCCGCAGGGCGCGGACCGTGCTGTGTCGCATCAGTTCAGGTCCGCATCCTTCCAGGCCTTCGAGCCGCCGATCGCGATGCCGGCCTGGATGCCGGTCTTCGTCAGCGTGAAGCTGTCGATGTCGTTCATCACGCTCGAGCCCATCGTGCCGCCGGCCGACTTGTTGTCCGCGCCCGCCGCCGCACCGGCCTCGCCGCTCGCGCCCCAGCCCTTCTCGATGAACGAGTTCATCGCCTTGTCGGTCTTGAAGATGAGCAGCAGGTCGTTCTGCGCGGCGCCGAGCTGGAAGCCCGCGCTCGCGCCGGCGATCGACATGTAGGTGACCTTCTTGGTCTTGTTGTCGTGCACCACGCCAGCGCCGCCCGAGCCGCCGACGATGAAGCTCAGGCCGTAGGTCGTGAACACCGCGTAGCCGGGCGCCTTGGCCGTGGCGGCCTTCAGTTCGGGCTTGGCGGCATAGAACTTCTCGAGCGCCGCATTCGTGTTCTTCATGATCTCGGCTTGCTTGGCCGCCTTGTCGGCGGCAAACGCGCTGCCGACGGCGAACGACAGCATCAACGCACCGATACCCAATGTCTTGAGAAACTTCATCACATCACTCCTTGTTGCGTGCTTTCATGCACTGGTTGAAGGTCCTGGCACTTGACTCGTGGCGAATTGGCAATCAGCGGTTCGGTACAGATCAGGCCCCGCGTCGCACATCGGGGGATGAATGCAGGTTGCGCTTCATGCCGCGATGCCGGCCGCCATACTGCTGGCAGATCGTTAGCTGAACGTTATGAAGCGCACTCGAACTAGGGAGAAACCATGAGTCACTACAGGGGCCGCAATTGTGACAGGTTCGGCCGCTGGTGTCGGCGCCGCGAGTGGGCCGCTGCCTGCGCAACGCGGCTGGGACGCGGTGATCAACGGTTCGCGCGGCGAGCGCGAGGCGCAGGGCAGCCAACGCGCTTGTCGCCAGGCCGGCGCGGAACCTTGCCTGCGAGGGCCGTGTCTTATGATGCGTGCCCATGCTCGAGCAACGAATCCAGCAGCAGTTCTTCGACAGCGCAGACCTCAAGTACGCGGCGGCCGCGATCCTCTCGCGGCCGATTGCCGATGCGGTGCAGGCGCTCGTCAACTGCATCACCGCCGGCGGCAAGGTGCTCACCTGCGGCAACGGCGGATCGGCGGCCGATGCACAGCATTTCGCGGCCGAGTTCGTCGGCCGCTTCGAGCGCGAGCGTCCCGGCCTCGCGGCCATCGCGTTGACGACCGACACGTCGATCCTGACCGCGATCGGCAACGACTACGACTTCAATTCGATCTTCGCCAAGCAGGTGCAGGCGCTCGGCGCGCCGGGCGACATCCTGCTGGCGATCTCGACGAGCGGCAATTCCGGCAATGTGCTCGCCGCAGTGGACGCGGCACGCGCCAAGGACATGACGGTCATCGCGCTCACCGGGCGCGACGGCGGCCGGATGCGCGAGGCGCTCGGCGAGACCGACGTTCACGTCTGCGTGCCGCACGGACGCACGGCCCGCATCCAGGAAGTGCACCTGCTCGTCATTCACTGCCTTTGCGACGCGGTCGATCTGCAGTTGCTGGGCGAACAGGACAACGCATGACGAACAAGACATCCCCGCTGCACCTCGCCGCCCTGTGCGCCGCACTCGCGCTGACCCAGGGGCTTTCGGGCTGCGCGCCGCTCGTCGTCGGCGGCGCGATGGCGGCGACGACGATGATGGCGACCGACCGCCGCAGCGCCGGCACGCAGGTCGACGACCAGAGCAACGAGTTGAAGGCACTCAGCGCGGTACAGGGCGCGATCGGCGAGCGCGGCCATGTCAACGCGACGAGCTTCAACCGCGTCGTGCTGCTCACCGGCGAGGTGCCGAGCGAGGCCGACAAGCAGGCGGTGGCGAAGGCGGTGGCGCGGATCGAAACCGTGCGCTACCTGGTCGACGAGCTTGCGGTGATGCCCAACAGTTCGATGGGCACCCGGACCAACGACACCATCATCACCGGCAAGGTGAAGGCGGCGTTCGTCGACGGCAAGACCGCGTTCAACAGCATCAAGGTCGTGACCGAACGCGGCGTCGTCTATCTGCTGGGGCTCGTGACCGAACCCGAGGCGAGCCGGGCGGTCGAGATCGCGCGCGGCATCGGCGGCGTCGTCAAGGTCGTGCGCGTGTTCCAGATCATCACCCAGGCCGAGCTCGATGCGATCGAGTTCAAGGCGAACTCGCCGGGCGGCGCGGCGAGCGCGCCTGCTGGGGTGACGCCGGCGCCGGC
>CAZVNC010000283.1:0-1305 GCA_964628305.1 uncultured Ideonella sp. | reverse complement strand
GCCGGCCGCCAGTGCGCCGAGTGCAGCGCCATCGGCCGCCCCGCCGGGCGGCGCGACGACGACGCCGGTCAAGCCCTGATCGCGCGCCGCGCGCTCAGCGCAGGCGCGTGATCAGGCTCGACGTGTCCCAGCGCTGGCCGCCCGCGGCCTGCACGTCGGCGTAGAACTGGTCGACGAGCGCCGCGACCGGCACCCGCGCGCCGTTGCGGCGCGCCTCGTCGAGCACGAGCGAGAGGTCCTTGCGCATCCAATCGACGGCAAAGCCGAAGTCGAACCGGCCTTCGATCATGGTCGAACCGCGGTTGTCGAGCTGCCAGCTCTGCGCCGCGCCCTTGCCGATCACCTCGAGCACCGCCTTCATGTCGAGCCCGGCGCGCTCGCCGAATGCGATCGCTTCGGCAAGGCCCTGCACGAGGCCGGCGATCGCGGTCTGGTTCACCATCTTCGCGAGCTGCCCGGCGCCGTTCTCGCCGAGCCGCGTCATCGCCCGCGCGTAGGCCATCGCGACGGCGCGCGCCTGCTCGAACGCCGCAGCGCTGCCGCCGCACATCACGGTGAGTGTGCCGTTGACGGCGCCCGCCTCGCCGCCCGAAACCGGGGCGTCGATGAACTCGAAGCCGCGTGCACGGGCCGCCGCGCCCAGTTCGCGCGCGACCTGCGCCGAAGCGGTCGTGTGATCGACGAACACGCTGCCCGCGCGCATGGTGTGAAACGCGCCCTGCGGGCCGGTCGTCACGGCGCGCAGATCGTCGTCGTTGCCGACGCAGGCGAAGACGAACTCGGCCTGCTCGGCCGCCGCCTCGGGCGTGGTCTCGAACTTTCCGCCGAACTCGGCGACCCAGGCCTCGGCCTTCGCCGCGGTCCGGTTGTAGACCGTCACGCGGTGCCCGGCACGCGCCAGATGCCCGGCCATCGGCCGGCCCATGACGCCGAGGCCGAGAAAGGTGACGTTGCGCGCCGGGGTGGGTTCATAGGTCTTGTCGTTCATGGCGTGGCTCGGGAATGAAAAGGGCGGCCTGCGCATCAGGCCGCCCGGTGCACAGGGCGTTGCGCGGGCGAAGCGCCCGACTATACGAGCGACATGTGCTCGGTGCCGGCGGCCAGGTCGGTGTTGCGGGCACGGGAGCTGTTGAGCTTGATCTGCAGCCGCAGGTCGTTCAGCGAGTCGGCGTTGCGCAGCGCGTCCTCGAACGTCACCGCGTAGCTCTCGTAGAGGTCGAACAGGCTCTGGTCGAAGGTCTGCATGCCGAGCTCGCGCGAGCGCTTCATGATCTCCTTGATCTCGGGGACGTCGCCCTTGAAGAT
>CAZVNC010000282.1:0-4177 GCA_964628305.1 uncultured Ideonella sp. | reverse complement strand
CGCAGGCGGTGAGCCAGAAGCTCGGCGCCGAGATCATCCGCCTGTGGGTCGCCGCGACCGACTATTCGGGCGACATCGCCGGCGACGACAAGATCCTCGCCCGCGTCGTCGACGCCTACCGCCGCATCCGCAACACGCTGCGCTTCCTGCTCGCCAACACGAGCAACTTCGACGCCGTGACCGACGCAGCAGCGCCGGACGAGATGCTCGAGATCGACAGGTGGGCGATCGCGCGCGCCGCCCAGTTCCAGGCCGAGGTGCTCGCCCACTACGAGGTCTACGAATTCCACCCGGTGGTCGCCAAACTGCAGGTGTTCTGCAGCGAAGACCTCGGCGCGTTCTACCTCGACATCCTGAAGGATCGGCTCTACACGACGGCGCCGAAGTCGCTTGCGCGGCGCTCGGCGCAGACCGCGCTGTGGCAGATCGCGCACGCGATGCTGCGCTGGATGGCGCCGTTCCTGAGCTTCACCGCCGAGGAGGCATGGCAGGTCTTCGCACCGGGCAAGTCGGCGTCGATCTTCACCCAGATGTACTGGAAGTTCGGCACCCCCGACGCCGCGCTGCTCGCGAAGTGGGCGCGCATCCGCGAGATCCGCGACGCCGTGAACAAGGAGATCGAGGCGCTGCGCACCGAAGGCAAGGTCGGCTCGTCGCTGCAGGCGAACCTGCACATCGCGGCGGGCGCCGACGACCACATGCTGCTCGCATCGCTCGCCGACGACCTGCGCTTCGTGATGATCACGTCGCAGGCGACGCTGGGTCGCGGCGACGAACTCACGATCGACGCGACACCGTCTGGCGCGTCGAAATGCGAGCGCTGCTGGCACTGGCGCGACAATGTCGGCCACGACCCCGATCATCCGACGCTGTGCGCTCGCTGCACGAGCAACCTGTTCGGCTCGGGCGAAGCTCGGGCCATCGCGTGATGGCGGCGCGCAAATCGTCGGGCAGCCTGCTGCCCTGGCTCGCGATCGCATTCGTCGTCGTCGTCCTCGACCAGGCGACGAAGGCGCTGATCGTCGCCCGCTTCGCGCTCGGCGACAGCGTCACCGTCACGCCCTTCCTCAACATCGTGCGCGCGCACAACACCGGCGCCGCGTTCTCGTTCCTCGCCGGTGCGTCGGGCTGGCAGCGCTGGTTCTTCGTCATCCTCGGCGCGGTCGCCGCGGTCGCGATCGTCGTTCTGCTCGCGCGCCACGGCGGGCAGCGCCTGTTCGCCTGGGCGCTCGCGCTGATCCTGGGCGGCGCGCTCGGCAACGTGATCGACCGTTTGCTGCACGGCCACGTCGTCGATTTCATCCAGGTCCACTACGCCGGCTGGTACTTTCCGTCGTTCAACGTCGCCGACAGCGCGATCACGCTCGGCGCCGTCTGCCTGATCGCGGACGAGTTGTTGCGCGTTCGGCGCGCGCGATGAGGGGCCGACCGCGATGCGCATCGTCATCGTCGGCGGCGGCGTGATGGGCGCCGCGACTGCCTGCTTCCTGGCCCGCGACCACGGCATCGCGGCGACCGTGCTCGAACGCGACCCGAGCTACGCGCGCGCATCGAGCGCGCTGTCGGCAAGCTCGATCCGCCAGCAGTTCTCGACTCCGATCAACATCGCCTTGTCGCGCGCGAGCATGGCGTTTTATCGGTGCATCGCGAGCGAACTCGCGGTCGATGGCGAAGCGCCCGACATCGGCCTCACCCTGCGCGGCTACCTCTACCTCGCCGGCGCCGGCGGCGAGGCGGCAATGCGAGAGATTCATGCGATGCAGCGCAGCCAGGGGGTCGCCGCCGCGCTGCTCGAACCCGAGGCACTGCGCTCGCGCTTTCCGTGGCTGTCGACGGACGGCGTCGCGCTCGGCTCGCTGGGCCTCGCGGGCGAAGGCTGGTTCGACGGCTACGGCGTGCTGCAGGCGCTGCGGCGCAAGGCGATCGCCTGCGGCGCGCGCTTCGTTGCCGCCGAAGCGGTGGGCCTGATCGGCGACGACGGGCAGATTGCCACCGTGCTCGCCGCCGATGGCCGCCGCTTCGAGACCGACGCCGTGCTCGTCGCCGCCGGTGCGTGGTCGGCGCCGCTGCTGGCGACCGCAGGCGTTGAAATGCCGGTCCATGCACGCAAGCGCGACGTATTCGTCGTCGACTCACCGGCGATCCTCTGCGACTGCCCGCTGCTGATCGACACCAGCGGCGTCTGGGTCCGGCCCGAGGGCCGGCCGGGGCGCTACCTCACCGGTGCACCGCCGCGCGGCGAGGACCGCGACGACGTGCCGCTGGACGAGATCGATCACGGTCTGTTCGACGCCGTGATCTGGCCGGCGCTCGCCGCGCGCATCCCGGCCTTCGAGGCGCTGCGCGTCGCGAGCAGCTGGGCCGGCTACTACGAAATGAACAGCTTCGATCACAACGGGCTCGCCGGGCCGGCGCCGGGCTGGCGCAACCTGCATCTGGCGTGCGGCTTCTCGGGTCACGGCATGCAGCAGGCGCCTGCGGTCGGGCGCAGCATGGCGTCCTGGCTCGCGCGCGGCGTCTGGCAAGGCGTCGATCTGACGCCGCTTGCGCCAGGGCGGGTTGTCGAGGGCCGACCGCTCTTCGAACGCAACGTCATCTGAGCCCGCCGGCGTGCACCGCGCCACTTGGCACGGGTCGGGCAATGGCCAGGCGCCCGATGCATCGATGGCGGCAGTCATTCAGAATCGCGCATGACCGAAAACGCACCCCCCCCGGAATCGACGCAGGCGCCGCCGCCGACGGTGTTCGACATCCGGATCAACGATCTGGCATGGTCGGACCCTTTTCGCTGGCTCGCGGCCGGTTGGCGCGACTTCCGGCGCGCGCCCGGCATCGGCCTGTTCTACGGCGGCTGCTTCGCTGTGATGGGCTGGCTGCTGCTGAAGGTGTTCGAGTACTCGCCCGCCTGGACGCTCGCTTTGAGCGCGGGCTTCCTGCTCGTCGGGCCCTTCCTGTGCATCGGTCTTTATGACGTGAGCCGCAGGCTCGAGCGCGGCGACAAGCCCGATTTCGGCGAATCGCTCACCGCGTGGGACACGCGGATCGGGACGATGGCGATCTTCGGCGCCGTCCTGCTCGTACTCGAGATGGTCTGGGCGCGTGCGTCGCTCGTCGTCTTCGCGCTGAGCTTCGAGGGCATGCCCGACTTCCAGGGCTCGCTGCTGAAACTCGTCGACCCCGAGAACGTCGAGTTCATCATCGCCTACATCGGCGTCGGCAGCATCTTCGCCGCGCTGATCTACGCGGTGAGCGTGGTCTCGATTCCGATGATCCTCGATCGCCAGACGGATGCGATTTCGTCGGGCCTGACGAGCATCCGCCTGTGCCTCTCGCAGCCCGGCGTGATGCTGATGTGGGGCGTGCTGATCACGCTGCTCGTCGTCGCCGCGATGCTTCCCGGCTTCCTCGGCCTGCTCGTCATCGGCCCCGTGCTCGGCCATGCGACGTGGCATGCCTATCGCGCGGCGGTGGCGCCGCCGGCGGACTGAACGCGAGGCTCGCGATCAGCCGACGACGAGCGCGATCAGGATCAGCGCGAGCGCCAGGGCCTGGAAGCCGACGCGGGCACTCATCCACTGATCGCTGCTGTGATGGCCGACGTTGCCGTGGTTGACCATCGCGGCAATCCCCAGCACGAGCGAGCCGAGCACGCACGACGCGGCGAGGACGATGAAGAACGTCATGATGTTCATGAGGCCTCCTTGCTGCCGCATTGCGGGCGGCAGGCGGTCAAGCTACGCCTCGTGCAGCGCGGGCCTTTGATCTGCCGCAATCAAAGACCACTTCAGGCGCATGGCCTGCTAAGCGAGCCCGCCCGTCAGGGCAGCAGCACGCTGCAGCCGGTCGTCTTGCGCGCTTCCAGGTCGCGGTGCGCCTGCGCGGCGTCCTTCAGCGCGTAGCGTTGATCGATCCGGATCGCCACCTTGCCGCTCGTCACGACCTCGAACAGATCGTCGGCCATCGCCTGCGTCGCCTCGCGCGTCGCGATGTGGGTGAAGAGCGTCGGCCGCGTGAGGTAGAGCGACCCCTTGGCGGCGAGCGTTCCGGTCTCGACCGGCGGCGCGACGCCGGAGGCGTTGCCGAACAACACCATCAGCCCGAACGGCTTCAGGCAGTCGAGCGACTTGGCGAACGTGTCCTTGCCGATCGAGTCGTAGACCACATACACGCCGGCGCC
>CAZVNC010000281.1:0-4179 GCA_964628305.1 uncultured Ideonella sp. | reverse complement strand
CGCGATTTCGGCGCCGTCGGCGACCGGCACCGATTCGTCGCACAGCGTCTGGTTCAACGCAGTGCGAACCGCCCGGCCGCGCGCGAGCAGCTCGGCGTGGCGCGGGCTGCGCGCAATCAGTGCGTCGCGCGCGGCGGCGACCGTGGCGTCGCCCGCGAGCTGCAGCGTCTCGCCTGCGCCGAGCGCCTCGCTCAGCGACGCGAAGTAGCTCACCTGGACCGTGGTCATGTCACGAGCTCCGCGAACGGCAGGTAGCGCACCGCATCTCCGCGCCGGATCGCCTGCCCTGCAGGGTTGTCGACCAGGCCGTCGCCCCAGACGGTCGAGGTCAGCACGCCCGAGCTCTGGTTGGGGAACAGCTCCAGCCCGCCGTCGGCGTTGCGCCGCACGCGCAGGAACTCGCGGCGCCGATCGGGCCTGGGCCAGTCGAAATCGGCGCGCGCGGCAATCGCGACCGCTGCCTTCCCCGCACCGCCCTGCAGCCGCTGCAGCACCGGCCGCACCGCGAGAACGAAGGCGACGAAGCTCGACACCGGATTGCCCGGCAGGCCGATGAGCCAGGCGTGCGAGCCGTTGGCGCGGCGCAGCTCGCCGAACGCGAGCGGCTTGCCCGGCTTGAGCGCGACCTTCCACAGGTCGAGCCGGCCTTCGGCCTGCACCGCCGGGCGCAGGTAATCCTCCTCGCCGACCGAGACGCCGCCGCAACTGACGACCAGGTCGCAGCCGGCGGCGGCGCGGCGCAGCGCCTCGCGTGTCGCGGCGAGCGAATCGGGGACGATGCCGAAGTCCTCGCATTCGCAGCCGGCGGCGGTGACGAGCGCGCGCAGCGTGTAGCGGTTCGAGTTGTAGATCGCACCCGGGCGCAACGGCTCGCCCGGCATCACGAGTTCGTCGCCGGTCGACATCAACCCGACCCGCGGCCGTCGCGCGACGGTGAGCGTCGCGGCGCCGACCGACGCGGCGAGGCCGAGTGCCTGCGGCGTGAGCCTGGCGCCGCGCCCGAGCACGACGCTGCCGTGCTGCACGTCCTCGCCGCGGCGTCGCACCCACTGCCCCGGCTTCGGTACGGTGTCGATGCGCACGCCGCCATCGACGACTTCGCAGACCTCCTGCATGACGACAGCATCGGCCCCGGCCGGCACCTGTGCGCCGGTGAAGATGCGCGCCGCGGTGCCGGGCGCGAGCGGCGCACCGACGACGCCGGCCGGGATGCGCTGACTGACCGGCAGCACCGTCCCCGCCGCCGGCACGTCGGCGGCGCGCAGCGCATAGCCGTCCATCGATGTGTTGTCGGCCGGCGGCACGTCGAGCAGCGAGGCGACGTCGGCGGCGAGGACGCGGCCGAGCGCATCGAAGGTCGAGACCGTCTCGACAGCGCCCAGCGGCTGCACGACGGCGAGCAGCCGCGCGAGCGCTTCATCGAGCGACAGCAGTTGATCCGGGGGCGAGGTAGGCATAGCGTGCCGATGATTGCAGCAGAAATTCGGCGACCGCGTCCGGCACGTTCAGATCGAGCACCGGAAGCGGCGTGGGCTTCGCAAGCTGCTGCGGGCTGTCGGTCGCGACGGCGACGATGCACGGATCGCCGAGGTACTGCAGCGGCTTGCCGTTGGCGGCGCGCCAGACCTCGATCTTCGGCAGGTCGGCGTGCTTGAAACCCTCGACGAGCGCCCAGTCGCAGTCGCCGAGTTCGGCAAGCAGATCGTGCACGTTCGGCCGCCGCTCGGCCGGGTACTCGCGGATCTTCGCAAAGCGCCGGTTCGACGCGACGACGACCTCGCAGGCGCCGGCCTTGCGATGGCGCCACGAATCCTTGCCCGGCAGGTCGATATCGAAGTCGTGGTGTGCGTGCTTGACGACCGACACCCGCTGGCCGGCGATCACGAGGCTCGCGATCACGCCCTCGACGAGGGTCGTCTTGCCGGAACCCGACCAGCCCGCGAAACCGATCACCTTCATGCCATGTCCGGCTCGATGCAGCGCTTGACGGCGTCGACGTCGGCCGGCAGCACGATGACGCGGCGCGGCAGGTCCTCGATGCCGATTTGCGCTGCGGGGCGCGGCGGCGGGGCGCCGAGCGCCTCGACGATGGTTGCCGCGAACTTGGCCGGCAGCGCCGTCTCGAGGACGATCATCGGCACGCCGGGCTCGAGGTGCTCGCGCGCGACCTTCACGCCGTCGGCGGTGTGCGGGTCGATCATCACGCCGCGGCTCGCATAGAGGTCGCGGATCGTCGCGATCCGGTCGGAGTGCGTGCTGCGCCCCGACGCGAAGCCGAACGAAGGCAGCCTCTCGCGCGCCGCGGCATCCAGGCTGAACGCGCCGTCGCGCTCGATGCGCTCGCCGAATTTGGCGCGCACCCGCGCGCCGTCGCGGTCGAGCAGGTCGAAGATGAAGCGCTCGAAGTTCGACGCCTTCGAGATGTCCATCGACGGGCTCGAGGTTTCGTGCGTCTCGCTGCTTGCGCGCACGCGGTAGGTGCCGGTGCGGAAGAACTCGTCGAGGACGTCGTTCTCGTTCGTCGCCGCAACCAGGCGGCGGATCGGCAGCCCCATCATGCGCGCGACGTGGCCGGCGCAGATGTTGCCGAAGTTGCCGGTCGGCACGGCGAAGCTGACCTGCTGGCTGTTGGCCGTCGTGGCCTGGAAGTAGCCGGCAAAGTAGTACACCACCTGCGCCAGCAGGCGCGCCCAGTTGATCGAGTTGACGGTGCCGATGCGGTGCCGGCGCTTGAAGTCGAGATCGTTCGATACCGCCTTCACGATGTCCTGGCAGTCGTCGAACACGCCTTCGATCGCGATGTTGTGGATGTTCGCGTCCTGCAGCGAGAACATCTGCGCCTGCTGGAACGGGCTCATGCGGCCGTGCGGCGAGAGCATGAAGACGCGCAGCATCGGCTTGCCGCGCAGCGCGTACTCGGCCGCGCTACCGGTGTCGCCCGAGGTCGCGCCGAGGATGTTGAGCACCTCGCCGCGACGCTCGAGCTCGTACTCGAACAGGTTGCCGAGCAACTGAAGCGCGATGTCCTTGAAAGCGAGCGTCGGACCGTTGGACAGCGCCTGCAGCCACAGCCCGCCGCCGATTGGCCTCAGCGGCGTGATCTCGGGCGTGCCGAAGATCGCCGCGGTATACGTCGCGTCGACGATCGCGCGCAGATCGGCGGCCGGGATGTCGTCGATGTAGAGCGACAGGATCTCGAACGCCAGTTCGGCGTACGACAGGCCGCGCCACTTCGCAAGCGTCGCATCGTCGATCTGCGGGTAGTGGCTTGGCAGGTAGAGCCCGCCGTCGGGTGCGAGGCCTTCGAGCAGGATGTCGCTGAAGGCGCGCGGCGTCGCGTCGCCGCGCGTGCTGATGTATCTCAACTGAGTTCTTCCTTGCGGATGCGAACGATCGGCGCGAGCACCGTCGGCAGCTCCTGCATGCGCGCGATCGCATCGTTCATCCGGCCCTCCACCGTGTCGTGGGTGAGGATGATGACGTCGGTCTGGTTCTCGCCTTCGTCCGATTCACGCTGCAGCAGGGCGTCGATCGAGATGTCGCGCTCGGCGAGGATGGCGGTGATGCGGGCGAGGACGCCGGCCTGGTCGGCGACCTGCAGGCGCAGGTAGAAGGCGGTGACGACCTGCGCCATCGGCAGGATCGGCGTGCTGCTCATCGCGTCGGGCTGGAACGCGAGGTGCGGCACGCGCTGATCCGAGTCGGCGGTGTGCAGCCGGGTGACGTCGACGAGGTCGGCAACCACCGCCGAAGCGGTCGGCTCGGAGCCGGCGCCCTTGCCGTAGTAGAGCGTGGTGCCGACGGCGTCGGCCTTCACGAGCACCGCGTTCATCGGGCCCTCGACGTTGGCGATCAGGCGTTTGGCCGGAACGAGCGTCGGGTGCACGCGCAGCTCGATGCCGTGATCGGTGCGCTTCGTGATGCCAAGCAGCTTGATGCGGTAGCCGAGCTGCTCGGCGTAGCCAATGTCGGCCGCCTGCAGCTTCGAAATCCCTTCGACATAGGCCTTGTCGAACTGCATCGGGATGCCGAACGCGATCGCGCTCATGATCGTCGCCTTGTGCGCGGCGTCCACCCCTTCGATATCGAAGGTCGGGTCCGCTTCGGCGTAGCCGAGGCGCTGCGCCTCGCGAAGCACGTCGCCGAAGTCGAGCCCCTTGGCGCGCATCTCGGAGAGGA
>CAZVNC010000280.1:0-4192 GCA_964628305.1 uncultured Ideonella sp. | reverse complement strand
GCGCGGCGCTGGCGACGATCCAGGCCGGGCACGGATGCGTCTCGCGCCGCATCTGGCTGAAGATGCTTTCGGCGATGTTGTTGTTGGCGCGCCAGTCGGTCGCCCGTTCGGCATGCGTGAACTGGTCCATGAAGTGGCCGCCATGTTCGCGTGCGAGGCGCTCGCTCTCCGCATGGATCGCTCCCGCGCGGTCGACGAGATGGCAGCGCCCGCCGTGAAACTCGATCGCCGCGATCTTCTGCACCGAGGTGCCGCTCGGCATCACGGCGACGAACGGCAGCTCGAGCAGCCGCGCGAAGTAGGCCTCGCTGATCGCTGTCGATCCGCTCGACGCCTCGACGATCGTCGAGCCTTCGTTCAGCCAGCCGTTGCACAGCGCGTAGAGGAAGAGGCTGCGCGCCAACCGGTGCTTGAGGCTGCCCGTCGGGTGGCTCGATTCGTCCTTCAGGTACAGCAGCACACCGGGGAATCCGGGCAGCGCAACCGGGATCAAGTGGGTGTCGCTCGAACGCTGAAAGTCGGCCTCGATGCGGCGTACCGCCTCGCGCACCCAGACGCGTCGCGCGTCGCTGCGAAACGCTGCCACCCTGCGTGCCCTTCAGGTCAGGATCGCGCGCAGCCAGTCCGGCAGCGGCAGCGTCTTCTTGGCCGGGAAGTCGAGCCACACGGTCGTCGCGCCGCCCGTTGCGTAGAGCACGCCGGGCTCGTCGTCGCGTTCGAGCGTGACGAAGGTGTCGAAGCTCGATCGCCCGACGCTGCCGACGTAATGGCGGGCCCGCACGTCTCCCGGGTACTCGAGCTGGCGGATGAAGTTGCAGAACGCGTTGACGATCACGAAGCCTTCGCCTTCCGGCTTCAGTGTCGTGCCGAGCGAGTGCAGCCACTCGATGCGGATCGTCTCGAGGTAGCGGAAGTAGAGCGTGTTGTTGACGTGCCCCATCGCGTCCATGTCGCCCCAGCGGATCGGGATCACCATCTCGTAGGTGAGCTTCTTGCGTTCGGGAATGTCGATGCGCATGGTCTGGTTCGGGAAGGGTTGGAATGAGTCAGCAGCTCTCGCGCGTCGCGGCACGGTAGCAGTTCTCGCCGAGTTGCCCGCCATGGGCATCGAAGTTCCGGTGCGCGACACATTGCGCGCCCATCGCGCGATAGAACGCCTCGGCCGCGTTGCCGTCGATGCACCACAGGCGAAACGCCTCGAAGCCGGCCGATTGCAGCCAGGCGCTGCTCGCTTGCCAGAGGGCACGGCCGATGCCCTTGCGCTGCAGCGCCGGATCGAGGTAGATGGCGAACAGTTCGCCGTCGGGCGCGGCAGCCGGATCATCCGAGTCCTGCAGCCGGTACGGTCCGACGCTCGCGAATCCGACCAGTCGCTCGCCTGCCGCGGCAACGAGCAGCTGGCGGCGCAGCGTCGGATCGCCATGCCGTGCGGGGTCGCGCGACCAGATATCTTCGCGCTGCGCGAGCGGAAACTCGTCGAACATCGCCTGCGGAAAGACGCTGCCGTAGGTCGCGACCCAGCTGTCCCAGTGAATGCGCGCGACCGCTGGCGCGTCCTGCACCGTGGCGGGCCGAATGCTCACGCCTTGCATCGTCAGTGCGGGTCGATCCCGAGTTCGGCCGCGATCCGCGAGACGGCCGCGCGCAGTGCCGCGACCTCCTGCGCCAGGCGCGCCTGCTCGGCCTTGATCGCCGCAATCTCGCCTGCGGCGACGAAGTCCTCGGTGTCGGCTGCGATCGATGAAGGCGCGGCGACCTCGCCGCACAGCAGATGCGCCCAGCGCTGCTCGCGCGCGCCCGCCGCACGCGGCAGCTTGACGACGAGCGGCGGCTCGCGGGCGGCGAGTTCGTCGAGAAAGCCTTCGACCGACGAAATGTCGGCGAAACGATGCAGCCGCTCGGTCGAAGCACGCAGCTCGGCCACCGTCTGCGGCCCGCGCAGCATCAGCAGGGTGAGGATGGCCTCCGACTGCCCCGGCACGCCGAGCACGCGCTTGAAGTTGTGTTCGAAGCGTGCGACCCGGCTGCCGCTGACCTCGACCACGAGCGCAAGCGCCTTCAGGGCATCGATCGCGACCTGCACCTCGGCCTCCGTCGCGGCGATCACCGGGTCGCGCGCCGTCTTCTGGTTGCAGCCGAGGACGAGCGCGTTGAGCGAGAGCGGGTAGCTGTCGGCGACCGTGTGCTGTTTCTCGACCAGCACGCCGAGCACGCGTGCTTCGAGCGGCGAGAGCGGCCGAAGACTCATGTGGCAATTTCGATGATCAAACCGCGAAGCCGTCGTCGGCCTGGATGATCGCGCCGTTGATGAAGTGGCTCTCGTTCGCGCACAGCATCATCAGCACCGTGTCGAGGTCCTGCGGCTGGCCGATGCGCCGGCGCGGCAGGGTCGCGATCAGCTTCTGGCCGCGCTCGGTCTCCCATTGGTGGTGGTTGATCTCGGTGTCGATGTAGCCGGGGCAGATCGCGTTGACGTTGATGCCGAAGCGCCCCCACTCGAGCGCCATCGAGCGCGTCATGTGCACGACCGCCGCCTTGCTGATGCTGTAGACGCCGATCTGCCCGAGCACGCGCAGCCCCGCCATCGACGCGATGTTGACGATCCGCCCTCCGGTAAAGGTGCCCGGCGCGGCGCCGCTGGCGCGCGCGATCATTCGCTTGCCGACCTCCTGGGCGACGAAGAACGCGCCCTTGGCATTCGTGTTCATCACGTAGTCGTAGTCGGCCGGGCTCACGTCGACGAGCCTTTGCGTCGCGCCGACGCCTGAGTTGTTGACGAGGATGTCGAGGGTGCCGACTTCGGTCTCGGCATGCGCCACCGCCGACTTGATGCTCGCATGGTCCGTCACGTCCAGCGCCACGACGTGCGCGTCGCCGCCCGCCGCTTCGATCTCGGCGTGCAGCGTCTTCAGCCGCTCGATGCGCCGCCCGGCGAGGACGACCGCCGCGCCGGCTGCCGCCAAGGTCTTCGCGAACTGCGTGCCCAGCCCGCTCGACGCACCGGTGACGAGCGCCACGCGGCCCGAAAGATCGATCGAATAACTCATGCCATCGGCTCCTTCGAAGGTTCGCGGTCACGATAGCACGCAGACGCGACGCGCTTGAAAACGGCGACGACCTCGTAAACTCCTGCTTGACCCCGCGTGGCCGAACCACGGAGAGCGCCTTCATGACCCCCGAAGACATCATTGCCCAGCATGGCCCGCGTGAAGCGATGGAGTACGACGTCGTCGTCGTCGGCGCCGGCCCGGCGGGCTTGTCCGTGGCGATCCGCCTGAAGCAGCTCGCCGCGCTGCAAGGCAGGGAGGTCTCGGTCGTCGTGCTAGAGAAGGGCTCGGAGCCGGGCGCGCACATCCTGTCGGGCGCGATCATGGACACGCGTGCGTTGACCGAACTCATTCCCGACTGGAAGGAACGCGGCGCGCCGCTGCTGCAGCCGGTGACCACGGACCGGTTCCTGTTCCTGACCCGGGACGGGAGTCGGGCGACGCCGGAGTTCCTGATGCCCGACTGCTTCAAGAACCACGGCAACGTGATCGTGAGCCTGGGCAACGTCACGCGCTGGCTGGCGTCGCAGGCCGAGGAACTCGGGGTCGAGATCTTCCCCGGCTTCGCCGCCGCCGAGGTGCTCTACACCGACGCCGGTGCGGTCAAGGGCGTCGCCACCGGCAACGTCGGCATCGGCAAGGACGGCGAACCGACCGCCAACTTCCAGCTCGGCATGGAGCTGCATGCAAAGTACACGATCTTTGCCGAGGGCTCCCGCGGCCAGCTCGGCAAGCAGTTGATCGCCCACTACAAGCTCGACGCCGACTGCGACCCGCAGAGCTACGGCATCGGCATCAAGGAGCTGTGGGAGGTCGAACCGGCGAAGCACCAGGCCGGCCTGGCGCTGCACACCGCCGGCTGGCCGCTCGATGCCTCGACCTACGGCGGCTCGTTCCTCTATCACATGCAGGACAACCTGGTCGCGGTTGGCTTCGTCGTCGGGCTCGACTATTCGAATCCCTGGCTCAGCCCGTTCGAGGAGTTCCAGCGCTGGAAGCTGCACCCGGCGATCCGCCCGACCTTCGAAGGCGGCAAGCGCATCGGCTACGGCGCGCGGGCCCTGACGGCGGGCGGCATCCTCGCCATCCCGAAGACCGTGTTCCCGGGCGGCGCGCTCGTCGGCTGCGACGCCGGCTTCCTGAAC
>CAZVNC010000279.1:2116-4197 GCA_964628305.1 uncultured Ideonella sp. | reverse complement strand
GGCACCGCACCCGACCTGCGCGCGACGCGTGCAACGCTGCTGCGCGTGCTGGAAGCGGTGCTGCGCCTGTTGCATCCGATCGCGCCCTTTATCAGCGCCGAACTGTGGGAACCCGTCGCCGTCGCCGCCGGCCGCAAGACGGCGGGCAGCGAGGATTCGATCGTCGTCGCGCCCTATCCGCAGTCGCAGCCCGAGCGTATCGATCCGGCGGCGGACGCCTGGGTCACGCAGTTGAAGGGCATGGTCGGCGCCTGCCGCGCGTTGCGCAGCGAGATGGGGCTCGCCCCGGGCACGCGCGTGCCGCTGTGCGTACATGGCGAGCCGGCCTTCGTCGCCCAGGCGTCGCTTCTGCTCGTGGCGCTGGCGCGCCTGTCCGAGGTGAAGCTGTTCACCGACGAGGACGCCTATGCGCAGGCGACGCACAATGCGCCGGTCGTGTTGCACGGTGCAGCGCGGCTTGCGCTGCAGGTCGAGATCGACGTGGCCGCCGAGCGCGAGCGCCTCGCGAAGGAGATCGCGCGCCTCGAAGGCGAGATCGCAAAGGCTGGCGCCAAGCTCGCCAATGCGGCCTTCGTGGAACGCGCGCCGGCGCACGTCGTCGAGCAGGAACGCCGGCGCGCGGCGGAGTTCGCGGCGCAGGTCGAGCGCTTGCGGGATCAGGCCGCGCGCCTTGGCCGGCCGGCCTGAAGCAACCGCTACGCGTCGGACGGGGTAGCCAGAATCTGATCGATGCGCTTGGCGACCGCCCAGGCGCTGCGCAGATGCGAGTCGCCGGTCGTGCTTGCGACCCTTGGCGAGACCTGCAGCGATTCAATGCCGTGCAGCGGACGGCCCGCCTCGAGCAGGCCCGGCTCGACACTGTCGAGCCAGACTGCGGAGATGCGCTCATTGGCGAGCGCATCGGCGAGTGCGACCTCTTCGAACAGCGCCGAATGGGCGACGCTGACAATCACCTGATGCGCCTTGCAGTGCGGCAAGAAGCGCTCGCCGAGCAGACCGCGATAGCGATTGAAGTAGGGCAGCAGGACGCAGACGACGTCCGACTCCTCGAGCAGTTCGCGCAGTCCGAGCGGCGCGATCAGCCAGCGTTCCCACACTTCGTCGCTCGCATGGCGCGCCGGGTCGTAGCCGACCATCCGGACATCGAAGCCGGCCAGCAATTGCGCCATCGAGCGCGCCGCGGCCGACATGCCAATCACGCCGACGGTGCTGCCGCTGAGCTCGCGCCCGGCGAGGTTGCCGTCGGCGCCGATGACCGGAAAGCGCCGCAGCAGCGACAGCATGGCCTGGATCATGAACTCGGCCTCGGCCTGCGCGGTCGCGGTCAGGCTGCGCACGACCTCGATGCCGGCGCGCGCGCAGGCGTCGCGGTCGATGTTCTCGGCGCCCGCGCTGACGCGGCCGACGGCGCGCAGCATCGGTGCTTGTTGCAGCGTCAGCGCATCGAGGGCCAGCACCGGCGGGATGATGAGCGCGCGCACGTCGTACAGGCCCTGGCGAAACGCGCGCGGGTCGCGGGACAGGTGCGGTGCGTAGCGCACCGAATGGCGCATCTCGAGCCAGCCGATCACCTCCGGCTCGATCGATTCGGCGATCAGCAAGTCCATGCAGTAGGGGGAAAGTCAGCAGCAACGTGACTGCACAGAGCGCGTGCCACAATCGTTGGAACCCTCAGCTCGTTATGTAAGCGAATGTTAATCAACAAGGCCATTTTCCCCGTTGCCGGGCTCGGTACGCGCTTCCTGCCGGCGACCAAGGCGCAGCCCAAGGAGATGCTGCCGGTGGTCGACAAGCCGCTGATCCAGTACGCCGTCGAGGAAGCCTATGCCGCCGGCGTGCGCGAGATGATCTTCGTGACGGGCCGCCACAAGCGCCCGATCGAGGATCACTTTGACATGACTTTCGAGTTGGAGATAGCCCTCGAACAGGCGGGTAAGGACGACCTGCTCGAGGTCGTGCGCGGCGTGAAGCCCGACGACATGGAGTGCATCTATGTGCGCCAGGCACAGGCGCTCGGCCTCGGACACGCGGTGCTGTGCGCACAGCGGCTGGTCGGCAACCAGCCGTTCGCGGTGCTGCTC
>CAZVNC010000279.1:0-2106 GCA_964628305.1 uncultured Ideonella sp. | reverse complement strand
ACGATCTGATGGTCGGCAAGCCGCCGGTGTTGAAGCAGATGGTCGAGCAGTTCCAGGAATGGCGCGCGTCCATCCTCGCCGTTCAGGAGGTGCCCGCCGAGCAGACCCGGCGCTACGGCATCGTCGCCGGCACGCCGGTCAACGATCGCATGATCGACATCACGCGCATCGTCGAGAAGCCGGCGCCGGAGGACGCCCCGTCGCGTCTGGGTGTCGCCGGGCGCTACATCCTGACGCCGGGCGTGTTCCACGAGATCGCATCACAGCCGCGCGGCGTCGGCGGCGAGATCCAGTTGACGGACGGCATCTCCGGCCTGCTGCGGCGCGAGAAAGTCTTCGCCTATCGCTACGAGGGCA
The DNA here is from genome assembly GCA_964628305.1 of uncultured Ideonella sp. Taxonomy (GTDB): domain Bacteria; phylum Pseudomonadota; class Gammaproteobacteria; order Burkholderiales; family Burkholderiaceae_C; genus CAIKUF01. Next base: position 1,749 of record CAZVNC010000279.1, on the reverse strand, counting down.
AGCGCTACGACTGTGGCAGCAAGGAAGGGTTCTTGCAGGCGAACGTCGAGCTCGCGCTCGAACATCCAGAACTTGGGCCGGGCTTTCGCGCATTCCTCAGCGGCCTTCACATCTGACGCAGCGTGCGGCGGGTACGGCGCGCATCCGTGCCAACCGGGCGGATGCGCAAACGCCTCAGCGGCGCCGCAGCACGTGGACGAATTCCTGGCCGGCGTTGCTCTGTTCGACGAGTTCGTTGCCGGTCTGGCGCGCGAAGGCCTGGAAGTCGCGCATCGAGCCGGGGTCGGTCGACACGACCTTGAGCAACTCGCCGCTCTGCATCTCGGCGAGCGCCTTCTTGGCCTTCAGGATGGGCAGCGGGCAGTTCAGACCGCGGGTGTCGAGTTCCTTGTTTGCGTCCATGGATGCTGGATTCCTTGCGAGAGGCGCGATTCTAGGTTTGCGCCGTGTTGTCCGTCGGCAGCGTCGCCGGCCGCTCGATCCATTGCGGCTCGAGCCCGCGACCGCGCAGCCAATCGGCGAGCGCGTAGCCGGTGCCGGCCCGCCAGCACCGCACCGCTTCGGGCCGGAACAGGCGGTACTCGGCGAGTTCCGGCGAGAGCACGATCTCGCCGCGCGCCTGCGCGTGATAAGCGATGATGACCTGGTTCATGCGCTGGAAGTCGTAGACACCGATCAGCGACAGCGCGTCGACTTCGAGCGAGGTCTCCTCCGCCACTTCGCGCGCGACACCCTGCTGCGGCGACTCGCCGGCCTCCATGAAGCCGGTCACGAGGCCGAAGAACTTGCCGGCCCACGCGGCGTTGCGGGCGAGCAGCAACTGCCCGCTGCGATCGGTCAGTTCGATCACCGCCGCGAGCACCGGCGTCGGGTTGTTCCAGTGGGTATAGCCGCACTGCGGGCAGCGCAGGCGCGTCCTCGGGCCGCTGTCCTCGACGGCTTCGATCGGACACAGCGCGGTGGCGCAGTGCGGGCAGTAGCGGAACTCGTACTGCATGGTCAACGTCAGGCGGGGAAGACGCCGGTCGACAGATAACGGTCGCCGCGGTCGCAGACGACGAACACGATCGGTGCGCGCTCGACCTGATTCGCAACCTGCAGCGCGACCCAGCACGCGCCGCCGGACGAGATGCCGGCGAAGATGCCCTCCTCGCGCGCCAGGCGGCGCGCCATGTCCTCGGCGTCGGCCTGCGCCACGCTGATCGTCTCGTCGACGTAGGACGGGTCGTAGATCTTCGGCATGTAGGCCTCGGGCCACTTGCGGATGCCCGGAATGCGCGAGCCTTCGGCGGGCTGCGCACCGATCACGCGCAGCGCCTCCTTCTTCGATTTGAGGAAGCGCGACACACCATTGATGGTGCCGGTCGTCCCCATCGCGCTGACGAAGTGCGTCACGCGGCCCTTGGTGTCGCGCCAGATTTCGGGGCCGGTCGTCTCGAAGTGCGAACGCGGGTTGTCTTCGTTGGCGAACTGGTCGAGGACGCGGCCCTTGCCTTCGCTTTGCATCTGCAGCGCGAGGTCGCGCGCGTGCTCCATGCCGCCCGAGCGCGGGGTGAGCAACAGTTCGGCGCCGTACGCCTTCATCGCCTGCGCCCGCTCGGCCGAGGAATCCTCCGGCATGATGAGCAGCATGCGATAGCCGCGGATCGCCGCCGCCATCGCCAGCGCGATGCCGGTGTTGCCCGAGGTCGCCTCGATCAGGGTGTCGCCGGGCTTGATCTCGCCGCGCTCCTCGGCGCGCCGGATCAT
>CAZVNC010000278.1:0-4205 GCA_964628305.1 uncultured Ideonella sp. | reverse complement strand
GCGCTCGTGCACGCGCAGGCACAGGCTGGTCGGGTTGAAGAAGCCGCGTTCGCCGTCCAGAAACGCCGCCCGCACCGACGGGTCGAAGGCATAGACGCTGTAGTCGAGCGTGAGCGCCGCGGCGCCTTCGCAGCGCACCAACCAGCTCGCCTTGTCGAGTTGCCGGATGCTGCATTCGCGCTGTCCCTGGCGCGCACGCAGGCTGGAGACGTGGCGCGCGAATTCACGCACCAGGTAGCTGCCCGGAATCCACACCGGCAGGCTGACGACCTGCTCGCGCGCCGGCCGCGCAACGCGCAGCGTGACGCGAAACAGGTGCGCGCGGGCGCCGGCGGCGTCGATGCGGTACGAGATCATCGGCTCAGGGCGCCCGGACTTGGGGCGCCGGCTTCAGCGCGTCGCGACGCTCGATGCAAGGCGCCGCTCGAGATCCTGCGCGCTCATCGTGCCCGGGTTGCGCGTGCCATCCTCGAAGATGATGGCCGGCGTCGCGTTGATCTTGTACTTGCGGCTGAGCGCGAGGTTGCGCGCCATCGGCGTCTCGCAACTGGCCATGTTGCGCGGCGGCGCCTTGCCTTCGAGCATCCACTCGCGCCAGACGCGCGTGCTGTCCTTCGCGCACCAGATGTTGGCCGATTTGTCGGGCGAATCGCCGCCCAGGATCGGGATCAGGAAGGTGTAGACGGTGACGTTCTTCATCTGCTGCAGTTCGTGCTCGAACTTCTTGCAGTAGCCGCAGTTCGGGTCGGCGAAGACGGCGATGCGCCGCGCACCGTTGCCCTGCTTCCAGACAACCGCGTCCTTCAAAGGCAGGCTCGCGAAGTCGATCGCGTTCAGCTTGTCCTCGCGCGACTGGGTCAGGTTCTCGCGCGAGCGGGTGTCGATGAGGCTTCCCTCGATCACGTAGTTGCCCTGCTCGTCGCTGTAGAGCAGATCGGTGCCGATGCGCAGTTCGTAGAGCCCCGGAATCGGCGTCTTGCTCACTTCGTCGATCTTCGGAAAGTCGGGCAGCCGCTGGGCAATGTTCTTGCGGATCACGGCCTCCTGCGCGGCGGCCAACTGCGCCGCGGCGGCGAGCGCCGCCAGCGCGAGCAGGGTTCGAACGGATTTCGGTTTGAAGCGTCTCATCGGGACTTTCGGTGTGCGTCAGGAGCCCACGGCGCGCGATGCAAGCCAACGCTTGATCGGGGGCAGCCGGTTGACAAGACTCATCCCGCGGTTGCGAAGTTCCTGCATCGCGGGTTCGGGGCGGGAAAAGAGTTGCAGCAGGCCGTCCGTCACGCGGCCCATGGCCCAGGTCGGCGCCGCGCGCTCGCGCGCGTAGCGGCGCAGCAGTTTCTCGTCCCCGAGCAGGCGCCAGGGTTCGCGCTCTTCGATCACCTGGGCGAGGGCGGCTACGTCGGCCAGGCCGAGGTTGAGCCCCTGGCCCGACAACGGATGCACGACGTGCGCCGCGTCGCCGAGCAGCACCCAGCCGTCGCCGCACCAGCGATCGGCGCTGGCGAGCATCAACGGCCACGCTGCACGCGCCGCCGCGAGCCGCAGCGCGCCGCACGCGCCGCCGGTGGCATCCAAGAGGGCCTGCTCGAACGCGGCATCGTCCTGCGCGAGCAATTCCTGCGCGCGCTCGTCGGGCAGCGACCAGACGAGGGCGAACGAATGGCCGCGTTGCGGCGTATCGAGCGGCAGCAGCGCGAGCACGTCGGGCGCGCGAAACCACTGCCACGCCGTGTTGCGGTGCGTCTCGTCGGTGACCAGACGCGTCGCGATCGCGGTGTGGCCGTACGTGTTGCGCGCCATCGTCACGCCCAGCGCCGAGCGCGTCGCCGACGCCTTGCCCTCGCACAGCGCAAGCAGCGCGGCCGGCGGTGCGCCGCGCGCGGGGTCGATGGTCGTGACGTGCGGCGCGTAGCGCAGGGCGTCTTCGAGCTGGCGCTCGAGTGCCCCGGCATCGACGATCCAGGCGAGTTCGCCGACGCGCTGCTGCCAGGCCGAGAAGTCGATCCCGCCGCCGGCCGCATCGCCCTGCACCCGCATGTCGTGCACCGCGGTCTTCGCCTGCGCCGGCAGCGCATCCCAGACCTTGAGCCGCTGCAGCAGCTCGATCGAGACCGCATTGAGCGCATAGGCGCGAATGTCCTCGCCGGCATGCTGCGCCGCCGCGGCGCCCTCGGGCAGCAGCGCGACCTGCAGCCCCTGGCGCGCCAGCGTCAGCGCCAGGCTCTTGCCGACGATCCCGGCGCCGCGCACGCACACATCGAAACTTTCCATCGGCGACGATTGTAGAGAGGCCGGCTGGCGGCGCCGGCGGCGATTCAGCGCGCCGGCAGCGGGATGAATTCGGTCTCGCCGGGCACCGGATCGAAGCGCTGCGCCTGCCAGTCGGCCAGCGCCTGTTCGATCTTTTCGCGCTGGCTGGAGACGAAGTTCCAGACGATGAAGCGCGGCCCGAGCGATGCACCGCCGATCAGCGCGATGCGGCCCGCGGCCGGCGTGCGCAGCGTCGGCGTGCGGCCGGGCTCGAGCACCGCGAGGGTGAACGGCGGCACCGCCTCGCCGTCGAGTTCGAATCCGGCGTCGACGCCGTAGAGCGCGCGCTCGGGCGCGGTGCCCGCGCCGAGCGCGGGCAGCACGAGCGCCGCGCCCGGCTCGCAGTCAAGCATCAGGTAGAGCGTTTCGGAGTGCGTCGCGACCGGCGACGTGGCGCCGAACGCGCTGCCGATCAGCACCCGCAGCGCAATGCCGTCGAGTGCGACCTCGGGCAGATGCTCGGCAGCGGTGTGGACGAACGACGGCGCGTCGTCCTCGTGCGCCTCGGGCAAGGCGCACCAGAGTTGCAGGCCGTGGGTGCGACGCGTCTTGTCGCGCAGATCGTCCGGCGTGCGCTCGGAGTGCACGATGCCGCGGCCGGCCGTCATCAGGTTGATCGCGCCGGGCTCGATGCGCTGGACGAAGCCGAGGCTGTCGCGATGCATCATCGCGCCCTCGAACAGATAGGTCACTGTCGAGAGGCCGATGTGCGGATGCGGGCGCACGTCGTGGTTGTCATTCGGCCCGGCGGTCACCGGGCCGAAGTGGTCGAAGAACACGAACGGGCCGACCGCGCGCCGCTGCGCCGCGGGCAGCGCACGACGCACTCGAAACCCACCGCCAAGGTCGTGCTCGCGCGGCGAGACCAGGGTCAACAGGGACATCGCATCCTCCGTGGCTTGCGTTTCGACACGGCCAGTGTAGGGCGGCGGCTTAAACTCGGTCGCCATCGCACCCTCTATCGCGAAAGTCTTCCATGAGCCTCCAATGCGGCATCGTGGGCCTGCCCAACGTCGGCAAGTCCACCCTGTTCAACGCGCTGACGAAAGCCGGCATCGCGGCCGAGAACTATCCGTTCTGCACCATCGAGCCCAACGTCGGCGTCGTCGAACTGCCCGACCCGCGGCTCGCGCAGCTCGCCGCGATCGTCGAGCCCGAGCGCATCGTGCCGGCGGTCGTCGAGTTCGTCGACATCGCCGGGCTGGTCGCCGGTGCGTCGCGCGGCGAGGGCCTCGGCAACCAGTTCCTCGCCCATGTGCGCGAGACGGATGCGATCGTCAACGTGGTGCGCTGCTTCGACGACGACAACGTGATCCACGTCGCCGGCCGCGTCGATCCGATCTCGGACATCGAGGTGATCCAGACCGAGCTGTGTCTGGCCGATCTGGCGACCGTCGACAAGACGCTGCAACGCTCGATCAAGGCCGCAAAGTCGGGCAACGACAAGGAGGCGGCCAAACTCGTTGCCGTGCTGCAGCGCTGTCATGAGGCGCTGAACGCCGGCCAGCCGGCGCGCTCGATCGCCTTCAACAAGGAAGAGCTCACGATCCTGAAGCCCTTGTGCTTGATCACCGCCAAGCCGGCGATGTTCGTCGCCAACGTCGCCGAGCACGGCTTCGAGAACAACCCCTACCTCGACAAGCTGCGCGCGTATGCCGATGCGCAGGCGGCGCCGGTCGTCGCGATCTGCGCCCGCACCGAGGCCGAGATGGCCGAAATGAGCGACGAGGACAAGCAGATGTTCCTCGCCGACATGGGGCAGACCGAGCCGGGGCTGGCGCGGCTGATCCGCGCCGCGTTCAAGCTGCTCGGGTTGCAGACCTACTTCACCGCCGGCGTGAAGGAAGTGCGCGCCTGGACCATCCACATCGGCGACACCGCGCCGCAGGCGGCCG
>CAZVNC010000277.1:0-4237 GCA_964628305.1 uncultured Ideonella sp. | reverse complement strand
GAAGTCCGGACCGTCGCCGTCCAGCCGGCGACTGTCGACAAGCCGGCAGCGGCCGAGGTGACGCCCGAGAAGCGCGAGTCGGCGGCCGGCCGCGGCGGTCGAGGCGGACGCAACGGCGATCGAGGCCAACGCGGCGGGCGCAATGGCGAACGCGAGGGACGCGGCGAACGCGGTGAACGCGGTGAACGCGGCGGCCGTGGCGGCAAGCGCGGCGAGCGCGAAGAGCGCACCGAAGACGCAGCGACTTCGGCAAGCGACGCCGGCCGTGGCGAGGAGCGCCGGTCGGGCCGGGGTGAGCGCGGCGAACGCGGCGAGCGTGGTGGGCGCAGTGCGGGCGCCGAGCGGAGCCAGCGCGACGCGGCGGTGCAAGAGGTCGTCGAGGTCGCAAAGACCGATCCGGCCGTCGAGAACGACGCCACCGCGACCGGCTTTGCCGACACCCAGCCGGGTGGCACAGCCGAGGGCGGCGAGAGCCGCGGCGAACGTGGACGCCGCCGTCGCCGCGGTGGTCGCGGTGGACGCGACCGTGAGGCCGCGGCGACGGGCGTGGCCGCGGTCGACGCTGACGACGACGCTGTGGTGACGCCGGTTTCCGAAGCGATCGGCTTCGAGTCCGCTGCGGCGCCGGCCGCAGATCGCAATCGGCCGCAGGCCGATGTTGCTGCCGAATCGCTCGCCACTCCCGAGACGGCGCAAGGCGAAGTTGTCCGCGAACGCGAGGGACGCCGCCGCGGTGGCCGTGGCCGCTCGCGTAGCGAAGCGCGCGAGGCGACGACGAGCGAAGTTGCGAGCGATGTCGGGTTCCCGGATTCGGCGAGTGCATCGGGCGAGGCCTTCGACGAGTCACCGATCGTGCAAGCGACGGATAGCGCACAGGCCATCGCCGTGCCGAGCAGCGAGCCGTTGCCGAGCGAGGCGCCGCCAACGATTGCCGAGGCAAGCGCTGGTGCGGCCGAAGAAGCGGCCGATGAAGCTGCCGAGCCTGTGGTGTCGCCGGTGGTCGCGCAGGTCGCGACCGCTTCGGTGGTCGATACACCGCTTCGGCCAGCCCAGTTCACGCTCGACGCCGAGCAGCTGCAAGCCATTGCAGCCGCTGCGGGCCTGCAGTGGGTCGGCTCCGATGCAGCGAAGATCGCTGCTGCGCGCGAAGCGATGGCGCGTGAACCGAAGCCGGTGCACGTGCCGCGCGAACCGAGGCCGGTCGCGATCGAGGATGTGGGTCCGCTCGTGATGGTCGAGACGCGCAAGGATCTGTCGCAGATCCGGCTGCCGTTCGACACCCCGGCCGCAGGCTCGTAGCAACACGCGAACTGACGGGGGCGCGGCGTCGACTTCGACGCCGGTCCGCGGTCAGGGCAAGCGTTCGAGCGCGTGCTGGTAGGCGGGGTGATGCATCAGATCATCCCAGCCGTGCGGCGCCGAGCGCGGCAGCAAGGCGCGACGCCGCGCCTCGCTGTCGGGATCGGCGTGCCACAGACCGTCGGCGCGCGCGCGCTCGAGGCCCGCGAGCCAGACATCGATCACGTCGCTTGCGCCAGCCGACTGGTTGCACAGCAGCACCAGGTCGCAGCCGGCGTCGAGCGCGACGGCGCCCGCTTCGGCGAAGCTCACCGGCGCGCCGGCAATCTGGCGCGCGCCCGCCATGCTGAGGTCGTCGCTGAAGATCGCGCCGCCAAAGCCGAGTTGCAGGCGCAGGATGTCCTTCAGCCAGCGCGCCGAAAAGCCCGCCGGCAGCGCGTCGATGCGCGGATAGATGACGTGCGCCGGCATCACGCTCGCGAGCACCGTCGACAGCCATGCGTATGGCCTTGCGTCGTCGTCGAGGATCGCCTTCAGGCTGCGGCCGTCGCGCGGCAGCTCATGGTGCGAATCGCCTCGCACGTAACCGTGGCCGGGGAAGTGCTTGCCGCAGTTGGCCATGCCGGCCAGCAGCAGGCCGTGCATCAGGCTCCTGGCGAGTGAGGCAACGACGCGCGGGTCGCGATGGAAGGCGCGATCGCCGATCACGCCGCTCGGGCCGTGGTCGAGGTCGAGCACCGGTGTGAACGACAGATCGACGCCGCAGGCCCGCAGTTCGGCGCCGAGCACGTAGCCGGCCGCGGTCGCGCCATCCATCGCCCGCATCGCGCCGCTGCCGAGGCCGCTCTTGCCGTCGTCCATCCACAGCTCGCCGAGCGCGCGCATCGGCGGCAGGTGCGTGAAGCCGTCGGTGCGAAAGCGCTGCACGCGCCCGCCTTCATGGTCGACGCAGATCAGCAGGTCCGGCCGCAGCGCCTTGACCTCGGCGCAGAGTTGCGTCAGCTGGCTGCGGTCCTGCCAGTTGCGCGCGAACAGGATCAGCCCGCCGACGAGCGGGTGCCCGAGGCGGCGGCGATCGTCGGCATTGAGCGCGAGCCCGGCAATGTCGATGATCGCCGGCGCGTGCTCGGTTGCGATGGACGACGACGGCGCTTCGCGGTTCGATTTCATGCGGCGCCTCCAATCGATCGAGCAAGTCGCGTCGCCTTGGCGTCGGCGCCTCGCCGCATTCGCTCGCTACGATCCCCGCTGCGCGGGGCCCCTCTTTCGCGGCTCATGCGGCGGATTGTGCCGCCTCGACGACGACGAAGGCGACCGCGTAGTCCGATTCGTCGCTCACCGACACCGTCGCCCGCAGCCCGCGCGCATCGAACCACGCCGCGAGGCCGCCGTTCAGTTCGATCACCGGTCGGCCACCGGGCGCGTTCAGGATTTCGCATGAGCGCCACGTCATCGGCATGTGGATGCCGAGGCCGATCGCCTTGGCGAACGCCTCCTTCGCCGCGAAGCGCGTCGCGAGATAGCGCAGGCCGCGCGCGGCGACGCGCGCCTGGCGTACCTCATAGATCTTCAATTCACGCGGCCCGAGCACCTTGTGCGCGAAGCGCTGTCCGCGGCGCGCAAGTGCGGCCTCGATGCGGCGGATATCGCAGATGTCGGTGCCGATGCCGTAAATCATGTGCTGCAGGCAAGGCCCGGGGCGTGACTCATTGCGGCTGCCCGGCCTGGATCGCACGCAGATAGGCGCGCACCGTCTCGACATAACCGAGTTCGAGCGCATCGGAGATGAAGGCATGGCCGATCGAGACTTCCTGAACTCCCGGCACCGCAGACAGGAAATCGGCGAGGTTGGCGCGATTCAGGTCGTGCCCGGCGTTCACGCCCAGGCCCGCGGCCTGCGCCGCGCGCGCCGCGGCGGCGAACCGCGCAAGTTGCTGCGCCTGCCGCGGCGTACCGTGCGCCGCGGCGTACGGCTCGGTGTAGAGCTCGACGCGATCGGCGCCGAGCGCGCGCGCCGCGGCCATCGCCTGCGGATCGGCATCCATGAACAGGCTGACGCGCACGCCGAGTGCCCGCGCCTCGTCGATCAACGGTGCCAACCGCGCGCCATCGCGCGCCAGATCCCAGCCGTGGTCGGAGGTCGACTGGCCTTCGCTGTCGGGAACGAAGGTGCACTGCTGCGGACGCTGCTCGCGCACGAAGTCCATCAGGTTGTGAAACGGGTTGCCTTCGATGTTGAACTCGGCCGCCGGCCAGTCCGCGAGCAACTCCGCGAGATCGCGCACGTCGGCGGCGCGGATGTGGCGCGCATCGGGACGCGGATGGACCGTGATGCCGGCGGCGCCGGCCTCCAGCACCCGCGTCGCGGCGAGCGTCACGCTCGGGATGCCGAGTTCGCGCCGGTTGCGCATCATCGCGACGAGGTTCAGGTTGACCGACAGCGCGGTCGCGCCGTCGTGGCGGCCAAGACCGGTCATGACGAGAGGATTCATAGCAACTGGAGATCGAGCATGACCTGGCGTGTGCGAAGTGTCGGCGTGCCGAGATGATAGGCAAGCAATGTGCGCAATGTCGTCTTGAAGCCGGGCAGCGCGGCGGCGCAGACCTCGCGCAATGCGGCCATGCTGCCAAGCTCGAGGGCCGCCTGCGCGCCAATCAGCACGGCAGCGGGCAGGCCGGCGTCGCCTGCGCCGGCGGGCACGACGCCAGCGTCGGGCCGAAGCGCGAACCGCTCGTCTTCGCGCAGCGCACGCACGCTGTAGCGGTGATAGCGCGGATCGCGCACCGGCAGCAGCTTGCGGTCTTCGGCGTAGAAGAGGAAGAGCAGGCGGTACAGCATGATGAGCGCCGCCTCGCGCACCTCGTCGAGATACTCGCGCGTGTACTGCATGCGCGTGAACTGGCCATAGCCGACCTTCTGCCTGCCGGCCTGCAGGTC
>CAZVNC010000276.1:1406-4240 GCA_964628305.1 uncultured Ideonella sp. | reverse complement strand
GTCGTGGCGGGGCGTGGCCGAAGACGTCGGCGAATGGGCCTTCTACGCCGCGGTGCTGCTGATCGCGGTCGCGCTCATCCACCGCATCAGCTACCGCTGGTTCTACAAGACCCACCGCCTGCTGGCGCTGGCCTATCTGGTGCTGGTCTTCCACACCGTGGTGCTGCTGAACTTCCCCTCCTGGCGCTCGCCGCTGGGCATCGTCATGGCCGCGCTGCTGGCGTACGGCAGTTGGGCCGCCTTCGTCGTGCTGGTGCGCCGTGTCGGCGCGGGCCGCAAGGTCGATGGCACGATCACCGGCCTGCAGTACTACGCCAGCCTGCGCGTGCTCGAAGGCGAGATCGACATCCCGCAGGGCTGGCCCGGCCACCAGCCGGGGCAATTCGCCTTCGTCACCACGGACGAGGCCGAGGGGGCGCACCCCTTCACGCTCGCGTCCACCTGGAACCCGTCCGAGCACCGGCTCAACGTCATCGTCAAGGAACTGGGCGACTACACACGGCGCCTGCCCGAGACGCTGCGCGTCGGACAGCCGGTCAAGGTCGAGGGGCCCTATGGCTGCTTCACCTTCGATGAAGCGCGCCCACGGCAGATCTGGATCGGCGGGGGCATCGGCATCACGCCCTTCATCGCGCGGATGAAGCAGCTCGCGATGGATCGAGACGCCTATGCCAGCCGGCCGCACGCACAGGCGATCGACCTCTTTCACACCACGGCCGACTTCAGCGCCGAGGCCATCGCCAAGCTGGGGGTGGACGCCGAGGCCGCCGGCGTGCGCCTGCACGTCCTGCACGATGCCCGCGACGGTCTGCTGAGCGGCGACCAGATCCGCGCCGCCGTGCCCGACTGGCGCGAAGCGAGCATCTGGTTCTGCGGTCCGGCCGGCTTCGGCGCCGCGCTGCGCGACGACATGGCCCGCCAGGGCCTGCCGGTGGCCGAGCGCTTTCACCAGGAGCTGTTCTCGATGCGCTGAGCGCCTGAAAGGCTGCGGCGAGGACAGGTCGCGGCAGGCGAGACTTGCGCCGAAGCCTCGGGCCTGTTCAATTCGGATCGAGCGCAGTGTCGACTTGGGCTTCGACGGGTGCAGCGCTTCGATAGACTTTGGCACCTGTCCGTATCGAGACGGATCATCTTCCTTGCGCTTCCAAAGTGTCTTGGGTTCGACAGTGCAAACCACTTCGCCAGGAGGCTCCAGTGGCAGGTCCCGGACCGACTCGCGGCAGCAACTCGGCCCATCAGGAATGGTTGATCGACGAAGCGCTGCGCGAGACCTTTCCCGCAAGTGATCCGATCAGCCCGGCGACGCCTCGCAAGCGTTACCGCGTCATCGTCGCGACCGACTTCTCCACGACGTCGGTCGCGGCCGTCGACCGCGCCGCGCAACTCGCGACGATGCACGGCGCGGCGTTGTGCCTGCTCCATGCCTTCGACGAAGACGCGCGGCGCGAATGGAAGAGCGTGCTCGACGCCGAGCGCAAGGCCTCCGGGCCAGCGGCGGCGGAGCAGCGGTTGCGGCAGCGCCTAGCGGATGACGCCGCCGCGCTGGGACGCCGACTGCCCTTCGAGGTCACGACCCACTGCGAGGCCGGCCCCGCGGCGCGGGTGATCGCCGCCTACTTGAGGGCACATGCCGGCTCGCTGGTGGTCGTCGGATCGCGCGCCGACCCCGAACTGGCGGGCCTGGGCAGCACGGCGTCGAAAGTGGTGCGCATGCCGGCGGCGCCGACGCTGGTCGTGCGGGCGATCGAGCGCCGGCCTTACAAGACGATCCTGTCGGCCGTCGACTTGCGCGAAGGTTCGCTGCGCGCCGCGTCGGTGGGCGTCGATCTGTTTGCCCAGGCGCATCACCACCTGCTGTATGTGCTGGACCCCGAACTGCCGATGACGCCTTGGGCCAGCGCGAAGGCCGAAGAACAGCTGCGTGCGCATTCCGCAGCGTTGCGCCGCCGGGCCGAGCTGGACTTGCGCGCGTTGGCGCAGCAGCTTTCGGCAAGCGCAGCGCATCGGGTGCGTGCGGTCGTCGCCGACGATGTGCCGGCACGCGCCATCCTCGCGGCGGCTGCCAACCTGGGCGCCGATTGCGTCGTCGTCGGGCACCATGGCCATGGGCCGGCGACGGACCGCGACCTGGGCAGCATGGCCCAGCACGTCATCCATTCCGCGCTCAGCGATGTGCTGGTGGTGCCGTAGCGCGCAGACAAGGCCGGTCGCGGCCGGCACGCTGCGCTGAGCGTCAGCCGCAACGCGCCCGGGCTGCGCCGCCCGAAGGCCGGCGACCCGGCATGAGAGGATGGCCCGCCATGACGAACGACACCAAGCTCGAAGACCCATCGCTGGTCGATGCCGAAGCGCTGGCCCGGGCGCTGGGCACCGATCTCGAAGGCGGACTCAGCGCGAGCGAAGCCGCCGCCCGTCTCGCACGCGATGGCCCGAACGAACTGCGCGCTGCGCTGCCGATTCCGACTTGGCGGCGCATCCTGAGCCAATTCCAGGATCCGCTGATCTACCTGTTGCTGGCCGCGGTGGCGATCGCACTGGCGGCCTGGTGGGTCGAAGGCCGGCAGGGCTGGCCGGTGGATGCGATCGTCATCGCCTTGCTCATCGTCTTCAACGCTGCGCTCGGCTACGCGCAGCAAGCGAAGGCCGACAACGCGGTGGCCGCACTGGCCGGAATGACCAGCGCCACCTGCGCGGTGCTGCGCGATGGCAAGCCGCTGCGCATCGCGAGCGCGGAGCTGGTTGTAGGCGATCTGCTGCTGCTCGGCGAGGGCGACCTCGTCGGTGCCGATGCGCGGCTGTTTCGCGCCGCCACGCTGCGCATGCAGGAAGCCTCG
>CAZVNC010000276.1:0-1396 GCA_964628305.1 uncultured Ideonella sp. | reverse complement strand
GTGCTGAAGGACGTCGCCACGCTGGCGGCGCCGGCGCTGCTCGGCGACCGGCTGAACATGGTGTTCAAGGGCACGGCGGTGGCGCAGGGCACGGGCCGGGCGGTCATCACCGCCACCGGCATGGGCACCGAAATGGGGGCGATCGCTGGCCTGCTCGATGCCACCGCCGAAGAGGCCACGCCGTTGCAGAAGGAGGTCGGCCGCATCGGCCGCATGCTCGGCATCGCGGTCGTGGTCATTGCCGTGGTGGTGGTCGCAACCATCCTGCTGATGTCCGACATCCGCGGCCCGTCCGACCTGATCACCGTGCTGCTGCTCGGCGTGTCGCTGGCGGTGGCCGCGGTGCCCGAGGGGCTGCCGGCGATCCTGTCGGTAGTGCTGGCGCTGGGCGTGCAACGCATGGCCGGGCGCAAGGCCATCGTGAAGAATTTGTCGTCGGTCGAGACGCTGGGCTCGGCCTCGGTGATCTGCTCCGACAAGACCGGTACGCTGACACGATCCGAGATGACGATCCAGCGCGTCATGACGGCCTCCGGCGACACGCGCGTCACCGGCGTGGGCTACACGCCCGAGGGTCAGGTTCAATTCGAGGGCGCGCAGCTCGAGCCCGGCGCCTTGCTGAACGAGCAGATCGTCGTGCTCAGCGGCGGCAGTCTGGCGGGCAACGCCGACTTGCGCCAGGGCGACGACGGCCGCTGGGAGATCCAGGGCGACCCCACCGAGGCCGCCTTCCTCGTCGCCGAGCGCAAGCTCGGTACGACCGAGCGGCGCGAGCGCCGCTTCGAACGCATCGGCGAGATCCCGTTCACCTCCGAGCGCAAGATGATGTCGACCCTCGAGCGCGACCACGAGCACGGCGGTGAGATCGTCGTCATCGCCAAGGGCGCGCCCGACGTGCTGCTCCAGCACTGCACGCGGGCACGCGTCGGCATGGACACCGTGCCGCTCGACGACGCGATGCGCGCACGCGCCGTTGCCGACGTCGAGCGGCTCACCGACGAGGCCTTGCGCACGCTCGCCGTCGCCTACCGCCCGCTGGCCCGCGGCGAACCGGCCGAGGCGTCGGGCGATCTGGAGCGCGAGCTGATCTTCGTCGGCAGCGTCGGCATCATTGACCCGCCGCGCCCCGAGGCCGCGGTGGCGATCCGCGAGGCGCACCGCGCCGGCATCCGCGTCATCATGATCACCGGCGACCACCCGCGCACGGCGGCGCGCATCGCCGCCGACCTCGGCATTGTCGAGCCCGGCGCCAAGGCGCTGACCGGCGCCGAACTCAACGCGCTCGACACGGCCGGCCTGGCCGCGGCGGTGCGCGCGACTTCGGTCTATGCCCGCGTGGCGCCGGTGCACAAGCTGCGCATCGTCGACGCGCTGCAGGCCGACGGCAACATCGTCG
>CAZVNC010000275.1:0-4256 GCA_964628305.1 uncultured Ideonella sp. | reverse complement strand
GCGGGATGTTGCGGATCTCGAAGATGCCGGCCTGCTTGGCCTCGATCAGGACCAAGGTCTTGTCGGCGACCTTCGTCGTCACCGTCGCCGTCACGCAGACCTCGTAGATGCCATCGGAGACCGAGTTCGTCGCAAGTTGCAGGTTGATCTCGACCTGCGGCTGCTGCTGCTCGAGCAGGATCTGCGGCGAATTCGGCTGCTCGAGCGACATGTCCTTCAGGTACATGCGCTGGATCTGGAACACGGGGGTCTGCGAAGTCTCGTCGGCCATGGAGGGTTCTCACTCTCGAAAAACAAGGCCCGCAACGGGAGTGGCGCGGGCTGTGTGGCGATTATCGCAGCGTCTGCCGGTGAAGCCGCCACGCCGCGGGCTCAGGGCCCAGCGAGCAATGCGGCGAGTTCGCCGGCGCGGTCGAGTTCGATCAGGTCGTCGCAGCCGCCGACGTGGGTTGCGCCGATGAAGATCTGCGGCACCGTGCGCCGGCCGGTCAACTGCATCATCGCGATCCGCAGCTTCGGGTCCTCGTCGACCCGGAGTTCCTCGATGCCGGTCACACCGCGGCGCTGCAGCAGACTCTTGGCCTGCACGCAGTACGGGCAGTACTCGGTCGTGTACATCTTCACGTGCTGCATCGCCGTCCCGCGGTCACGACGATTTCTCGAGCGGCAGGTTCGCCTCGCGCCACGCCGCAAGGCCGCCGGCCAGCACGCGCGCGTTCTCGAAGCCGAGCTTCTTGAGCGCCGCCGCCGCGCGCACCGAGCGCGTTCCGCTCGGACAGACGACGACCAGCGGCAAGGCCTTGTTCTTCGGCAGGTTGGCAGACTTCTCGATCGCGCCGAGCGGCACACTGCGCGAGCCGGCAGCGTGCGCCGCGGCAAACTCCGCAGGCTCGCTGACGTCGATCAGCACGCCCTTCTCGCGATTGATCAGGCGCACCGCCTCGGTCACGTTGATCTTGCCGCCGTACGTGCCGCGGTTGACCATCGGCCAGAACAGCAGGCCGCCCGAGACGAGGGCGGCGAGCACGAGATACCACTCGGCGACCAGGAAATTCAGGAAGTTCACGAAGGCGTGCGCGCGGGCGCGGGCTAGAGTGGCGAAGCGTGGATTATAAAATCGCCTGCTTTTGCGCTCTCATGCAGGTTGAACGCCCATGTACAAGCTCGTCCTGATCCGCCACGGCGAATCGACCTGGAATCTCGAGAACCGCTTCACCGGCTGGACCGATGTCGCACTCACCGCCACCGGCGTGGCGCAGGCGCGCGAGGCGGGGCGGCTGCTGAAGGCCGAGGGCTTCGATTTCGACATCGCCTACACCTCGGTGCTCAAGCGCGCGATCTGGACGCTGTGGCATGCGCTCGACGAGATGGACAGCACCTGGCTGCCGGTCGTCAACGACTGGCGCCTGAACGAGCGCCACTACGGCGCGCTGCAAGGCCTCGACAAGTCCGAGACGGCGAAGAAGTTCGGCGTCGAGCAGGTGCACATCTGGCGCCGCAGCTATGACACGCCGCCGCCCGCGCTGGACGCCGACGATCCGCGCTGCGAACGCAGCGACCGGCGCTACGCAACGCTCGCCCCCGGGCAGGTGCCGCTGACCGAATGCCTGAAGGACACCGTCGAGCGGGTCCTGCCATTCTGGAACGACACCCTTGCGCCGGCGATTCGTTCCGGCCGCCGCATCGTCGTCTCGGCGCACGGCAACAGCATGCGTGCGCTCGTCAAGTACCTCGACGGCATCTCGGACGAGGCGATCGTCGGTCTCAACATCCCGAACGGTGTTCCGCTCGTCTACGAACTCGATGCCGCGCTCGAGCCGATCCGCAGCACGTATCTGGGCGACGCCGACGCCATCGCGCGTGCCGCGGCGGCGGTCGCCAACCAGGGCAAGGCCTGAGAAATGAACCACCCCCTACGCGCTTCGCGCGCCCCCTCGTGGGGGCCGAGCCCGCACACGAAAGGTCCTGTGGACGTTTCGTGCCTGACGCGGGGCCGGGCGACGTCGCCCGGCGCCGCCTGCAAGGTCCGCTGGAGGACCGGGCATAGCGCTCGCGCTTCAGCGTAGGCTCATATCGCGTCAGCGATGTGATGTCGGAGCTAGAGCCGGATCCGCGGCGGTCGCTTGGGAAGATGTGGTTCCTGCGTCGCGGGTGGCGCTTCGGCGCCATGAAAAACCGATATGACCGCTGCGCGCAACTGACCCGCACGTAGCGCGTCAACGCACCTGCGTATAGCCCGCGCGCTCGAGGCGCTCGACGATCTCCTTGCGCGTGCCGGGAATGTCGACCATGCGCTCGCTGCGCAGGCGGGTCACCTCCGCCGCGGTGTAGGGCGGCGTGTTCGGCGGCGTGCTCGGCTGGGCCATGCCGGCGAGCAGCCAGTTCATCAGCGCCGCGACGTCGCTGTCGGCAAGCGGTGTGTGCGATACGCCCGGCACCTTGATGATGAACTCGCGGCCGCCGTCGACGCGCAGGAACTCGCCGAGGACACCGCGCATGTTCGGGATGCCCTTGTCCGGTTTGCCCGAGCCGTCGGGAAGATGGCAGCCGGCGCAGTAGTGCAGGTAGTTCATGTGCGGCGTCTGGCCGTTCGGTGCCAGCCGATGCGCTTCGGCGCCCGCCTGGGCGGCGGCCGTGCCGCACCACGCGAGGGCGGCCGCCGCGATGGCGAGCCGCACACAGCGCGCGGCGCCTGGGAAGTCCGAGCCCCTGATCATGTTCGCCTCCGGATCGATCAGACGACGCCGACGACCACCGACATCGTGCAGTGATAGACCGAGCTTTCGGACGCCATGCACCAGTTGAGGTCGTTGTGCACCCCGAGGCGGTAGCCCGGGCGGTCGCCGTGATTGGTGTTGCAAAAGCACCGCCCGCAACTCGTCTTGCCGCAGCAGTCGTTGTAGCTGACGAGGTAGTCCTTGCCGTCGGCCGGGTTGTGGCAGGTGCCGAACCAGGAGATCTTGGATGTCGCAGCGCCCGGCGGGCAGCTCGTAGCGCTGCCGCCGCAACATTCGCACAGAAAGCCGTCGACCGAGCAGTAGCGCCAGTAGTCGCAGTCGGTGATGCCGGGTTCCTTCTTCTTCTTTCCGCCGCCATGCCCTTCGGCAGCATGCGCCTGCGAACTGCGGTCGAACGGCAGCACCGGCAGCGCGAACGCGCTCGCGACGAGGGCGCGGCCGACGCCGACCAGCACGCTGCGCCGCGCCGTCTGCTGGGCGAGCTTGCGCGACCGGCTTTCGGCAAGGTTGTCGATGAGGTCGAACAGGCGCTTCATGTCGTCTCCTTCGCGAAACGCGGTTGATCCAGATACTCCTGCACCGAGCCGACGCCCAGGTCGCGCGCGACGAACAGGCTGTCGAGTTGCTCGCGCGAATTGACGAGCCCCTTCGCGCGCACGCGGCCCGCTTCGTCGACCAGCACGGCGTGCGGCAATTTGCTGACGCGGTACTGCATGCCGAGCGCGGCCGACAGCACGTACGGGAAGTCCGTCAACTGGGCGCGCTGGCGAAAACTCTCGTGCACCGGCGCGTCGCCGTCGGACGCGAGCACGATGTCGAGCCACTTCGATTCCGCAGCCCGGATCGACTTCAGGATCGGCAGCAGCTTCTTGCACACCGGACAGGTCGGCGAGAGAAAGAAGATCAGCGTCGAGCGCTCCTGCACGCCGCCGAGGCGCACGCGCCCGCCGCCGAGCGCGTCGAGTTCGAAGGTCGGTGCCAGATCGCCGGGCTTGGGCCCGGTATCCATCACGAGCGCGCCCATCGGCGCGACGCGTTCATACAGGATGCCGATCTGGCGCGACAGCGCGATCACGGCGACGAGCAGCACAAGCACCGCGATCCAGAGCAGCACATTGGACACCATCAAGGCTTCGTTCACGGCGTGTTCCTCAGGGCATGCAGACGGGATTGTTGAGCGAGCAGGGTGTTGGCGAGCGTAAACGCGCCGAGGAGGAAGAGCGCCGCCGCGCCGACCGCTGCGAAGTCGAGCCAGACCACATCGCGGCCGGAGATCGGCGCCGCGGCGAGCACCGTCAGCGCCAGCAGCACGAGGTTGCGAACGACGAGCCCGGCGCCGAGCGGCACGTCCTGTTGCGCTCCGCCGCAGCCGCAGTCGATGCCGCCTCGGCCGCGGGCGAGTGCCAGCACGACGGCGGCCGTCAAGACAAGCCACAAGGCAGCGGCGAGCGCAGCGCCGCCGGCGCGCGTCGCGGTCGGCAGCAGCAGCAGACCGGCCGCGCATTCGGCCAGCGCGAG
>CAZVNC010000274.1:0-4275 GCA_964628305.1 uncultured Ideonella sp. | reverse complement strand
CGCGCGTGGCGCGGCGCGATCGTTAGCCAGCGCGCGTGGCGCGGCGCGATCGTTAGCCAGCGCGCGTGGCGCGGCGCGTCCGTCGACCCGAGCACCTGGCGCGGCGCGATCGTTGCCCTGCGCCGCCCGCCCACGACCGGCCGCGCTGCGCAGTGCAAAATGCCGCGGCCGCTTCGCCGTCCGCTCTCGCCCCATGCCCACGAACGACCTCGCCGTTCCTCCCGCTGCCGACAATCCGGCCGCCTGGGCGCTGACGCTGATCCAGACGCGCCAGACGGTGCTGCCGCGCCGCCTCGTCGCACCGGGCCCGGACGCCGCGCAGCAGGAACTGCTGTTCAGCGCCGCGGCCGCCGCGCCCGACCACGAGCGGCGCCTGCCGTGGCGCTTCATCATCGTGCCGCACGAGCAGCGCGAGCGCCTGGCGAACGCCTTCGAGCGCGCATTGATCGAGCGCGACCCGCAGGCCTTGCCGACCCAGCTACAGGCGGCACGCGAGAAGGCGCACCGCGCGCCGTTCGTCATGCTGGCACTGGCGCGGCTCGCCGATGCGTCTCCGCCACCGCCGGGCGAGGCCGAAGTGCCGGCTGCCGAACGCTGGGTCTCGCTCGGCTGCGCGATCCAGAACATGCTGCTCGTCGCCCACGCGATGGGCTTCGGCGCGGCGCTGACGAGCGGCCAGGCCGTGAGCTCGCCTGCGCTGCGCGAACTGTTCGCGCTCGGCCGCGGTGAGGAGCCGGTCTGTTTCGTCAACATCGGCAGCGTGAGCCAGCGCAAGCCGATGCGATTGCGGCCCGACGCGCAGCGCTTCGTCAGCTCGTTG
Source organism: uncultured Ideonella sp. (assembly GCA_964628305.1). Lineage (GTDB taxonomy): Bacteria > Pseudomonadota > Gammaproteobacteria > Burkholderiales > Burkholderiaceae_C > CAIKUF01. Next base: position 3,455 of record CAZVNC010000274.1, on the reverse strand, counting down.
TAGCCTGCTGCGCAGGCGCGGACGCGGCCTGAGCCAGCGCCCAGCGGATGTGCTCGGCGACCATCTCATCGATGCCTTCGAGCCGCGCGCGCAGCGCGCTCGCGATCGCTTGCGACAACACGGCGTCGGGCGTCACGCGCAAGGCGTTGCCGAGTCCGACCGCGAGGTTGCGCTGCCAGCGCGTGTAGCCGATGCGCCGGATCGGGCTGCCCTCGGTGCGGGCGAGGAACTCTTCCTCGCTCCACGCCCACAGCGCGAGCAGGGCCTGGCCGCCGAGCGCGTCGCGCACGTCGAAGTCGGGCAGCGCGCTGCGCTTGGCGAACTTGTTCCACGGGCAGGCAAGCTGGCAATCGTCGCAGCCGTAGATGCGATTGCCGATCGCGGCGCGCAGCTCGACCGGGATCGGGTCGTCGCTCTCGATCGTCAGGTACGAGATGCAGCGCCGCGCGTCGAGCCGGTACGGGGCGACGATCGCCTGCGTCGGGCAGGCGGCGATGCACGCGGTGCAGCTTCCGCAATGGTCGCCGACGGGCGCGGATAGCGGCAGCGCGAAGTCGATGTAGATCTCGCCGAGGAAGAACATCGAACCCGCGTCTCGATGCAGAGTCAGCGTGTGCTTGCCGCGCCAGCCGATGCCGCTGCGCGAGGCCAACTCGACTTCGAGGACCGGCGCCGAATCGGTGAACACGCGGTGGCCGAACGGGCCGACCGCCTGCGCGATGCGATCGGCGAGACGCTGCAGGCGGCTGCGCAGCACCTTGTGATAGTCGCGGCCGCGCGCATAGATCGAAATGCCCGCGGCCCCGGGCGTCGCGAGGCGCCGCCATTCGGCCGCCTGCCAGTGGTCGGGCGCGGCGCGCGGCAGGTAATCCATGCGCGCGGTGACGACGCGAACCGTGCCCGGGATCAGCTCGGCCGGCCGCGCGCGCTTCATGCCGTGCGCCGTCATGTAGTGCATGCTGCCGTGAAAGCCGGCCGCGAGCCAGGCGGCAAAACCCGGCTCCGCGCTCGCCAGATCGACATCGGCGACGCCGATCTGGGAAAATCCGCACTCGCTGGCCCAGGTGCGCAATTGCGCGAGCAGTTCTTCACCATCCCCGTCTTGCCGAGCCTCAACGACCATCCGCCGATTCTAGGAACCCGCCGCGTCATCTGGAGCGACGAGGCCGCGTGCGCAGCGACGGCGCGCGAACTGGCAGGTCACGCTGCGCTGTGCGACGCAATCGTCGAGTTGCGAGGCCCGCTCGGCGCCGGCAAGACGACCTTCGTGCGCCACCTGCTTCACGCGCTCGGCGTCACTGGCCGCGTGAAGAGCCCGACCTACGCGGTGCTCGAGCCCTACGAGCTGGCGTCCGGTGCGGTCTGGCACTTCGACTTCTACCGCTTCGACGATCCGCAGGAGTGGGAGGACGCCGGCTTTCGCGACATCTACGCCGGGCCGGGGCTGAAGATCGCCGAGTGGCCCGAGAAGGCGCACGGCCTGCTGCCGGTGCCGGATCTGCGGATCGAGATCGCCTTCGGCGGGGACGAGGCAGGCGTGGGCCGCGAAGCGATCTTCACCGCGCACAGCGCGCGCGGCCGGGAGCTGCTCGCGTGACGCGGGCGACGCCGGCGCGGCGCCGCTTCCTGAAGCAGGGCGGCGCGATCGTGCTGCTGCTCGGCGCGCGCGAACTGGCCTGGGGCGCGAGCCTCGTCGCGGTGCGCGTCTGGCCGGCGGACGAATACACGCGCGTCACGATCGAATCCGACGCCCAGCTTTCGGTCCAGCACTTCGTCGCCGAGAGCCCGTCGCGCCTGGTCGTCGACATCGACGGCCTCGAACTCAGCCCGGCGTTGCGCGAACTGGTCGCGAAGGTCGGCAGCGACGACCCCTTCATCGAGCGCGTGCGCGTCGGCCAGAACCTGCCGCGCGTGGTGCGCCTCGTGTTCGATCTGAAGCAGCACACCGCGCCGCAGGTGTTCTCGCTCGCGCCGGTTGCGGCCTACCAATACCGCCTCGTCTTCGATCTCTACCCGACGACGCCGCCCGATCCGCTGCTCGCGCTGGTGCGCGAGAAGCAAGAGGCCGAGCGCCAGGCCGCGGCGACGGTGAAGGACGCGCTCGGCGAGCTGATCGGCAAGCTCGACAGGCCGGCCCCGCTGCCGCCGGTCGCTGCCGCGCCACCCCGGCCGCAGGCGCCGCAGCAGACGCCCGCGCCGGCCCCGTTGCCGCCGCCGATGTCGCAGGAGCGCATCGACCGCCTCGTGATCGTCGCCATCGACCCCGGCCACGGCGGCGAGGACCCCGGCGCGATCGGTCCGAGTGGCCTGCGCGAGAAGGACGTCGTGCTCGCGATCGCGCTGCAGTTGCGCGAGCGGCTGAACGCCGTGTCGGGCATGCGCGCGATGATGACGCGCGACGCCGACTTCTTCGTCCCGCTCGGCCAGCGCGTCGCCAAGGCGCGGCGCGTGCAGGCCGATCTGTTCGTCTCGATCCACGCCGACGCCTTCTTCACGCCGCAGGCGCGCGGCGCATCGGTGTTCGCGCTGTCCGACAAGGGCGCGACGAGCACCGCCGCGCGCTGGATGGCGCAGCGCGAGAACGCGGCCGACCTGGTCGGCGGCGTCAACGCGAAGGCGGCTGATGCGACCGTGATGCGCACCCTGCTCGACATGAGCACGACGGCGCAGATCAAGGACAGCCTGAAGCTCGGCGGCGAGGTGTTGGCGCACATTGGCAAGGTCGGCAGCCTGCACAAGCGCACGGTCGAGCAGGCCGGCTTCGCGGTGCTGAAGGCGCCCGATATACCGTCGATCCTCGTCGAGACGGCGTTCATCTCGAACCCCGAGGAGGAGGCGCGGCTGCGCGATCCCGGCTATCAAGCCGAACTCGCCGCCGCACTCACGAAGGGCATCGAGCGCTACTTCGCGCGCAATCCGCCGCTCGCACGAAACCGGACGTTGTAGGCGGTCAGACGCAGGTCGTCGCGCGCTGTTGCGATCGACGGGCGCGCCGCCGCACGCAAGCGTACAACGACAGCGCTGCTGCGGCGCCTACCGCTGGCGCGCCAGACGCTTGGCGTTGGCCACGGCGCGGCCGTGCACCGGCGCGATCCCGGCGGCCAGCACCCGGCCGGCGGCATCGGGCAGCCGGCCAAAACCGACCGCGCCCGGCCGGCCGCGAGCGCCGGCAGGCCATGCCGGCCAGCCCCAGGCGCCAGCCCAGAGCTGCGCCGACTGCTGCCAGGTGGCCATGCCCATCGCGAACCACGACTGCCAGAAGGCCGCGACCTTCTCCGCGCCCATGCGCGTGAACTCGCGCCGGTCGGCCGCGGACGGCGTGGGACCGGCGCGCGCCATGCGCGCGACGCGCTGCGCCACCACCTGCGGCGCGGCGAGCGACAGTTCCACGGCCTGCGCGGCCAGACGATGCGACGGATTGCGGCGGCGGTGTTTCATGCCGGCATTGTCGCGGT
>CAZVNC010000273.1:0-4280 GCA_964628305.1 uncultured Ideonella sp. | reverse complement strand
GCGGAGCTGCAACACGCGGATCGGGTAGCCGAAGAGCTTTCGGTAGAAGTTGGCTCCGTAGTGCTCCCCAACGACTTCGTACCGAAATCCGTGCAGGTCGAGCAGATCGATCGTGTTGGCCAAAGGGCGGCAGGTGATGACGACCTCATGCCCATCCCTCTCCAGCTCGCGGATCATCTGCGCGAACAGATTGATGTGCGGCGAGTTGGACAGGTCGAACCAGATCTTCATTGCGGGACTCGACGCGTCAATGGCGGTTATGAACAAGCATGTCTACGAAATCAGCCCCAGCCCGCGCAGCTTCCCGATCACCTGCTCGGCCGCGTCTTCGGCGCTGCAGGTCGCGGCGTGCACCCGCAGTTCGGGATCTTCCGGCGCTTCGTAGGGCGAGTCGATGCCGGTGAAGTTGCGCAGCTCGCCGCGCCGGGCTTTCTTGTAGAGGCCCTTCACGTCGCGCGACTCGGCCACTTCGAGCGGCGTGTCGACGTGGACTTCGATGAACTCGCCTTCGGCCAGCAAGGCGCGCGCCATTGCGCGCTCGGCGCGGAAAGGCGAGATGAAGGCGGCGATCACGATCAGCCCGGCGTCGACCATCAGGCGCGCGACTTCGGCGACGCGGCGCACGTTCTCGACCCGGTCGGCGTCGGTGAAGCCGAGGTCGCGGTTCAAGCCGTGGCGCACGTTGTCGCCGTCGAGCAGGTAGCTGCGCCGGCCCATCGCGTAGAGCTTCTTCTCGACCAGGTTGGCGATCGTCGACTTGCCCGAGCCCGACAGCCCGGTCATCCAGATCAGCGCCGGCCGCTGGCCGTTCAAGGTGGCGCGCGCGGCCTTGTTGATGTCGACGTACTGCAGGTGGATGTTGTGGGCGCGGCGCAGCGCGAAGTGCAACATGCCGGCGCCGACCGTGTTGTTGGTCAGCCGGTCGATCAGGATGAAGCCGCCGGTGTCGCGGTTCGCGGTGTAGGGATCGAAGGCGACGAGCTGGTCGAGCGACAGGTTGCAGACGCCGATTTCATTCAGGTCGAGCGTCTTCGCGGCCAGGTGCTGCAGCGTGTTGACGTTCACCTTGTACTTGGGCTCGGTGATCGTCGCGCTCACGCTGCGGGTGCCGATCTTCATCACGTAGGCGCGGCCGGGCAGCATCGGCTCCTCGCCCATCCACACCAGCGTGGCTTCGAACTGGTCGGCGACTTCGGCCGGCTTTTCGGCGTCGCTGATCATGTCGCCGCGCGAGATGTCGATCTCGTCGGCCAGCGTCAGCGTGACCGACTGGCCGGCGACGGCGAGCGGCAGGTCGCCGTCGGCGGTGACGATGCGCTCGACCGTGCTCTCGCGCCCCGAGGGCTGGACGCGGATGCGGTCGCCGGGCTTGACGCTGCCGCCGGCGACGGTGCCGCAGAAGCCGCGGAACTCGTGGTTCGGGCGGTTCACCCACTGCACCGGCAGGCGAAACGCACCGGATTGCTGGCGCAGTTCGTCGACTTCGACCGTCTCCAGGTAGGCCATCAGCGTCGGCCCGTGATACCAGGGCGTGTGTTCGCTCTTGACGAGGATGTTGTCGCCGCGCAGCGCGGAAAGCGGGATCGGCGTGATGTCCTCGAGTCCGATCTGGTCCGCGAAGTCGCGGTACTCGTCGATGATGGTGCGAAAGACTTCCTCCGAGTAGTCGACGAGGTCGAGCTTGTTGATCGCGAGCACGACCTTGCGGATGCCGATCAGGTGCGCCAGATAGCTGTGGCGGCGGGTCTGCGTCAGCACGCCCTTGCGGGCGTCGATCAGGATCACGGCGACCTCGGCGGTCGACGCGCCGGTGATCATGTTGCGCGTGTACTGTTCGTGGCCCGGGGTGTCGGCGACGATGAACTTGCGACGGTCGGTCGCGAACAGGCGGTAGGCGACGTCGATCGTGATGCCTTGCTCGCGCTCGGCGGCGAGGCCGTCCACCAGCAGCGCGAAGTCGATCGCGTCGCCCTGGGTGCCCCATTTGCGGCTGTCGGCCTCGACCGCGGCGAGCTGGTCGTCGAACAGCATCTTCGATTCGTACAGCATGCGCCCGATCAGCGTGCTCTTGCCGTCGTCGACGCTGCCGCAGGTGATGAAGCGCAGCAGGCCCTTGTTCTCTTGCGTGCTCATCAGAAGTACCCCTCCTGCTTCTTCTTCTCCATCGACGCCGATGCGTCGTGGTCGATCATGCGGCCCTGGCGCTCGCTGCTGCGGGAGTGCAGCATCTCCTGGATGATCGCGGGCAGCGTGTCGGCGCCGCTTTCGATCGCGCCGGTCAACGGGTAGCAGCCGAGGGTGCGAAAGCGCACCTTGCGCATCACCGGCACTTCGCCGGCATTCAGCGGCATGCGTTCGTCATCGACCATGATGAGCGCGCCGTCGCGTTCGACTACCGGGCGCTCGGCGGCAAAGTACAGCGGCACGATCGGAATCTTTTCGGCTTCGATGTACTGCCAGACGTCGAGCTCGGTCCAGTTCGAGAGCGGAAAGACGCGGATCGACTCGCCCTTGTGCTTGCGGGCGTTGTACAGGTGCCAGAGTTCCGGGCGCTGGTTCTTCGCGTCCCAGCGGTGCTGGCTGCTGCGAAACGAGAAGATGCGCTCCTTGGCGCGTGATTTTTCCTCGTCGCGCCGCGCGCCGCCGAAGGCGACGTCGAAGCCGTACTTGTCGAGCGCCTGCTTCAGGCCCTGCGTCTTCCACATGTCGGTGTGGATCTGCGAGCCGTGATCGAACGGATTGATGCCGAGCGCGGCGGCCTCCGGGTTGTGATGGACGAGCAGCTTCATCCCCGACTCGGCGGCCATGCGCTCGCGCAGCGCGTACATGTCGCGGAACTTCCACGTCGTGTCGACGTGCAGCAGCGCAAACGGCGGCGGCGACGGATAAAACGCCTTGCGCGCCAGGTGCAGCATGGTCGCGCTGTCCTTGCCGATCGAATAGAGCATCACCGGGTTGTCGGCTTCGGCGACGACCTCGCGCATGATGTGGATGCTCTCGGCTTCCAGTTGCTGCAGATGGGTGAGTTTCATGGGCAGTGAATCGGCATCGGCCGATGGGTGAATCATCGCCTTGGCGGGCGGCGCAATGCCGCTTGCCGCAAGCGATGGGGTCGGTTTCCGGCGCGTGGCCGGACCCGCGGGACAGGCGGCGACGGTGATCTCGGGATGCTGTGCCAACCAGTCGACGAGCCCTGCGGTGCGGATGTCGATCCCGTGCAGCAGGATGTGGTGGGCGCCGGGCCAGGTGGCCGCGAGGCGTTCGAGGAAGCCGGTGTAGGCGCCGACGCTGTAGGCATCGCCGATCGGCAGCCAGGCGGCGCTGTCGCGCAGGGTTTGCGCGACGAGCAGCCGCTGCGTGCTGCTGCCGTGCGGCAGACTGATCTGGCCGCACCAGACCAGGCTCGAGCCGTGCTTGCGGGCGTCGCGGGCGAGGCGGGGCAGTTGCGACTCGCGCCAGCGCGCGAGTGCGGGGTTGTCGGCAGCCAGCTCGGCCATCGGCAGCAGGTCGATTCCGGCGCGCTCGATTGCTCGCGTCAACGCGCGGCCCTGCGGCGCGTGCCCGAACGCCGATTGCGCGAACGCGCGAACGGCATCCGCCGTCCACAGCCCGGTCGCGACGCCGGCCTCCTCGGGCAGCGCGGCCAGCATGAAGCGCTGCAGTTCGGCTTCTTCATCCGGCGTCAGCTTGCGGCCCTGGCCGACGCGCCGGCCGCGGGCCGGGGTCGCGATGCCGGACCAGCCCTTGCTCAAGAATGCCGTGTAGGCACCGATCACGGTCGGCACGCTCAAGCCGGTCTGGCTTCGAATCTGCTCCAGCGTCATGCCCGCCAGACGCAACTCGACCGCACGCTGGCGGCGTGCGTTCAGTTGTTGCGAGGGCGAATGCGGTGTTTCGGGCATCGAAAGGCGACGGCGCGCGGAATCTGACCGATCAGGATACTAAACTTTTATTGGACAATACATGAAACCACTTGCGACCGGAAGGTCCGAAACCTGGGGGAGCTGATGTCCGACGCCGAATTGCTCGAATCGATCACGAACATCGCACGCCGTGCGGGCGAAGTGATCCTGCAGGTCTACGCGACCGACTTCGCCGTTCGCGGCAAGGATGACGCGTCGCCGGTGACGCAGGCCGACGAGCAGGCCGAGGCGCTCATCCTGGAGGCGCTGGCAGTGCTCGCGCCGGGCATCCCGGTGGTCGCCGAAGAGTCGGTCGCTGCCGGACGGGTGCCCGAACTTGCCAGCCTCGGCGGCCGTTTCTGGCTCGTCGATCCGCTC
>CAZVNC010000272.1:2780-4282 GCA_964628305.1 uncultured Ideonella sp. | reverse complement strand
ACGCGCGAGGAGATCTATGCCCAGTACTACGATCAGTTGCGGCGCAAGATCGAGGACCGCGGCACGCGCAACTTCCCCGAGCAACAAGGCAGGAAGCTCTACGGCGAGCTGACGATGAACGTGACGATCGACGCCGAGGGCCGGGTCGTCGAAACCGAAGTCCTGAGGCCATCGAAATCGTCCGTGCTCGACAAGCGCGCGGTCGCGATCGTGCACGCCGCCGCGCCGTTCGGCCCGTTCACGAGCGCGATGCGGCACAAGGCCGACCAGCTCGTGATCACCTCGCGCTTTCGCTTCACGCGCGAAGACGGGCTCGAGACGAGCCTGAGCGCGACGCCATGACGCCGGCAGCCGTCGACCGCTACGCCGTGATCGGCAATCCGGTGGCGCACAGCCGCTCGCCGTTCATCCACCGCGCGTTCGCGCTCGCTACAGGACAGGCGATCGAGTACGCCCGGCTCGAGTGCCCGATGGACGGCTTCGAGACCGTGCTGCGCGCCTTCGCCGCAAGCGGCGCGCGCGGTTGCAACGTCACGCTGCCGTTCAAGTTCGAAGCGCTGCGCATTGCCGCGCACTGCACGGCACGCGCCGAACTGGCCGGTGCGGCCAACACGCTTCGCTTCGACGACGCCGGCTGGCTCGCGGACAACACCGACGGCATCGGTCTCGTGCGCGACATCGAAGCCAATGCACGCGTTGCGATCGGCGGGCGGCGCCTGCTTCTGATCGGCGCCGGCGGCGCGGCGGCCGGCGCCCTCGGCGCGTTGCTTGCCGCAGCGCCGGCTGAGCTGACGATCACCAACCGGACGCCGCAGAAGGCCGGCGAACTCGTCGCTCGCCACCACGCGGCGGCCCGAGCGAGCGGCGCCGCGCTGCATGCAGCGCCGCTCGAGCGCTGCGGCGAAGGCTTCGACATCGTCATCAATGCGACGTCGTCCAGCCTGCAGGGCGCCGCGGCGCCGGTCGATCCGGCGGTGCTCGGGCCCGGCGCGCTCGCGATCGACATGATGTACGGGCCGGCGGCCGAGCCGTTTCTCGCCTGGGCCGAACGGCACGGCGCGAGCGGCCGCGACGGACTCGGGATGCTCGTCGAGCAGGCGGCGCAGTCGTTTGCGCTGTGGCGCGGCGTCCTGCCCGATACCGCGCCAGTGCTCGACGCACTGCGCCGGCACTGGGACGAGACGGCGTGACGCGCCCCGCACCGCCCGCCGGCAGCTTCGAATGAGATCCTTCGGCTCGATGCTCGCGCGGTTCGCGGCGCTCGTGCTGCTGTGCGGCGTCGCGCTGCAGCTCTACTTTCTGCTGCGCATTTCGATGATGATCGTCATCGACCCGCAGTCGACGAGTTTCCAGCGTTCGGAGATCTGGCGCCTGCTCGTCGAACGCCAATCCGTCGCCTGGAGCCAGCAGTGGCGGCCGTATGCGCAGATCGGCGCACCGCTCAAGCGGGCGGTGATCGCGTCCGAAGACGCGCGCTTCGCCGATCACAGCGGCGTCGAGTG
>CAZVNC010000272.1:0-2770 GCA_964628305.1 uncultured Ideonella sp. | reverse complement strand
TCAGCCGTTCGAACGCCTTCACGTCGCCGAAGCGGATGCGATCGAATCGGCCTGGGAGCGCAACCAGCGCGCTTTGGCACGCGCCGAAAAGCTCGATGCGCAGGCGCAGCGGCGCGCGGCCAAGGCCGGCGCCGAAGGCCGGCCGCCGCCGCTCCCGGCGAAGATCAAGGTCGTCGGCGGCTCGACGATCAGCCAGCAACTGGCGAAGAACCTGTTCCTTTCGGGCGAGCGCAGCTTCCTTCGCAAGGGGCAGGAAGCTGTGATCACGCTGATGCTGGAGAACCTGCTCGGCAAGCAGCGCATCCTGGAGGTCTACCTGAACAATGTCGAATGGGGCGAAGGCGTGTTCGGCGCGCAGGCCGCGGCGCGGCACTACTTCCACGTCGACGCCGATCGCCTCGGCAACCTGCAGGCGGCGCGCCTCGCGGTGATGCTGCCGGCCCCCAAGCGCTTCGAGAAGCGAGCCGCATCGCCCTACGTCCTCGATCGCGCGGGAACGATCGCCGCCCGCATGGGTGACGCCGAGCTGCCGTAGGCTGCGTTCCGAGACGGGACGCCTGTTTCGCGGGCCACACCTCGCGGGCTCGCACCTCGCGGACTCGCAGCGCCGGCCTCCTAGAATGGGACTGTGAATGAATCGAACTCCAGCGCCGAAATCGCCGTCACCGCAGCACGCCTGGTGGTCGAGGAAGGCATGACGTACGGGCCCGCCAAGCGCAAGGCGGCGCAGCTCCTCGGCTACCGCGGCGTGCGCGATGTCATGCTGCCGGACAACGACCGGCTGGATGACGAGGTTCGGGCCTATCTCGCGCTGTTCCATTCCGAATCGCAGCCCGCCGAACTCGCCGCGCTGCGCGCTGTCGCAGCGCAGTGGATGGAGCGTCTCGCCGAGTTCCGCCCGCACCTGACCGGCGCCGTCTGGCGCGGTACCGCGACGAAGCTCGACCCGGTGCATCTCGAACTCTTCTGCGACGACTCGAAGGCAGCCGAGATCGCCCTCATCGACCAGCACATCGATTATTCGGTCCAGGCACGACGCGGCCCACGCGGCCAGATGATCGACATGTTGCAGCTCGAGGCACCCTGCGCGGCGCTCGGCGGGAGCGTCAGCGTCTGTCTGAGCATCCTCGACCACGATGACCTGCGCGGGCTGCTGCGCCAGGATGCCCGCGGGCGCACGCCGCGCGGCGACATCGCGGCGCTGCGCCGCCTGATGCAATCGCCATGAAGCGCCGCAAGGTCGCGCTCCTCGGCGCCGGCGTCGGGCTCGTAAGCGTCGGGCTCGGCTGGACGATGCGCTGGATCGCCGAACGGCCGCCTGCTCCGGAACAGGCCCGCACCGGACCGGCGGTCGACATCTGGCCACTGCGATTCGAACGTCCGCAGGGCGGCGAACTCGTGTTCGCGGAACTGCGCGGCCGACCGCTGGTGCTCAACTTCTGGGCCACCTGGTGCCCACCCTGCGTCGAAGAAATGCCGATGCTCGACCGCTTTCATCGGGCACAAGGCAAGGGCGGATGGCAGGTCGCCGGGCTCGCGATCGACAGCGCCGAACCGGTGCGTGAGTTCCTGGCCCGCCATCCGGTCGAGTTCCCGATTGCGCTGGCGGGTGCCCATGGCGTGGCGATAGCGCGCTCGCTAGGCAATCTACACGGCGGACTGCCGTTCAGCGTGATCTATGACGCCGCCGGCGAAGTGATCACGTACAAGCTGGGTGCCTTGACGATCGAAGAACTCAACGGCTGGGTCGAACGCCGATGAGTTCCAACTAGAAACAGGAAGATGCATCAACGAGCGATAAAACGCATCGAACATCGCTCAAAAGTCTATATACTTCCACATCGACTCGTCTATTCCTGCCTGCAGCAGAGGTCAGACCATGCTGCGGAGGAAACCTGAGACTCATCTGAATGCTGCTGGCAGACTGCCGCTGAGCCACTATAGTCTGTCATCCTAAGTTGGATCAAGGCAATACGGAGCCCGATCGACGCAGTTCGCGGCCACACTGGCCTACAGATACCAATAGCGGGCAACGGCGCCAAGCCGCGCCGAATGCGCGGCGTCGACGAGCCCTGACTTCCCGGAGACCCCATGGACTTGCGCAAACTCAAGACGCTGATCGACCTGGTGTCGGAATCGAACATCTCGGAACTCGAGATCACCGAAGCCGAAGGCAAGGTGCGCATCGTCAAGGCGGATCCGAATCGGCATCCGCCGCAGATGCAAATGGTTGCCGCCATGCCGGCCGCCGCATCGCCAGCGGTCGCGGTCGCTCCCGCCGCTGCGGTCGCCGCCGAACCGGTCGAGGAAGCCGGGCATGCGGTCGCCTCGCCGATGGTCGGTACGTTCTACCGCTCGGCGAGCCCGGGCGCGAATCCGTTTGTCGAAGTCGGCAGCGTCGTCAAGGAAGGCGACCCGATCTGCATCATCGAGGCCATGAAGATCATGAACGAGATCGAAGCCGACCGCTCCGGGACGGTCACCCGCATCCTGTGCGAGAACGGCCAGGCCGTCGAGTTCGGGCAGCCGCTGTTGATCCTCGAATGACGCGCGCCGCCACCGACTGCCGAGGCGCCGATGCCTGAGAAGGTCTTGATCGCGAATCGGGGCGAAAGCGCCGCAGGCGCTTCGGCGAAGCCAGATCGTGCGGCGGGCGCAGGCCGCCGGCGCGATTGAGCCGAGGTATCCCATGTTCAAGAAAGTCCTGATTGCCAACCGAGGCGAGATCGCGCTTCGCATCCAGCGCGCCTGCCGCGAACTGGGCGTCAAG
>CAZVNC010000271.1:0-4287 GCA_964628305.1 uncultured Ideonella sp. | reverse complement strand
CGTCGCAATCAGCCAATCCGGCCGCAAGCTGCTCGACCTCGCGCGCACAAGCCTGCATGAAGCTGTCGCGCAGCAGCAGGTCTTCGGGCGGGTAGCCGCAAAGCGCAAGTTCGGGCGTCAGAACGAGCCGGGCGCCTTTCGCATAGGCCCGGCGCGCGGCAGCGGCGATCCGCTGCGCATTGCCGCCGAGGTCGCCGACCGTCGCGTTGATCTGAGCCAGCGCCACCTTGACCGCGATTCGCTTTGACATATGAGTGCCGCAGGGGACGCCGTGGGTTCGAGCAACTATGTTATCCGGCTCTTCGACGACCCTGCCGCGCTCGACGCGGCGCAGTGGAACGCCTTGCTCGACCGTTCGGCGGCGCCGACGCCGTTCATGCGGCACGAATACTTCGCCGCGCTGCACGCCTCCGGCAGCGCGACGCGCGCGACGGGCTGGGCGCCGTGCTTCGTCGGCATCTTCGCGCACGCCGGCGCCGAGGCCGCCCTCGTGGCGGCCTGTCCGCTCTACTTCAAGGACCACTCGTACGGCGAATACGTCTTCGACTGGGCCTGGGCCGACGCCTACCAGCGCCACGGCCTGGCGTACTACCCGAAGCTGCTGTGCGCGGTGCCGTTCACGCCGGTTCCGGGTACGCGCCTGCTGGTGCACGACGCATCGCTGCGCCCGGTGCTGCTCGCCGCGATCGAGCAACTGGCGCGCGAATCCTGCGCCTCGTCGATCCACCTGCTGTTTCAGGACGAAGCCGATCAACGCAGCGCCAGCGATGCCGGCTGGATGCCGCGCAGCACGGGTCAGTTCCACTGGACCAACCGTCAGCCCGAACCCTACGCGGATTTCGACGACTTCCTGACCGGCATGCAGCACGACAAGCGCAAGAAGATCAGGCAGGAGCGCCGCAAGGTGGCCTCCGCCGGCGTCGAATTCACGCACCGCAGCGGGCGCGAGATCTCGACCGCCGACTGGGACTACTTCTACCGCTGCTACATCAACACCTACCGCGCGCACCGCTCGACGCCCTACCTGACGCGCGACTTCTTCGCCCGCATCGCGGCATCCCAGCCCGAGAACTGGCTGCTCTTCATCGCATCGCGCGACGGACAGCACATCGCCGCTTCGCTGATCGCGATCGATCCGGCGCGCCGCCAGGCCTTCGGCCGCTACTGGGGCGCGACCGAGACGCTCGACTGCCTGCATTTCGAGGCCTGCTACTACCAGCCGCTCGCCTGGTGCATCGCGAACGGCTACCGGCGCTTCGAGGGCGGCGCACAGGGTGCGCACAAGATGGCGCGCGGCCTGCTGCCGGTAGCCGCCGCGTCAGCGCACTGGCTCGCCCATCCGCAGTTCGCGCAGGCGGTGGCCGAGTTCCTGCAGCGCGAGGGCGAGGCGGTTGCCGGCTACATCGACGAACTCGACCTGCACGGCCCGTTCAAGTCAGCCGCGGCGCGCTGAACCGGCCCGCGACGAGGGGCGATGTCGCGGACGAGCCCCGGCGCCTTCTTCAGGCGCCTGCCACCTTCATGCGCTCGATCAACACCGATCCGATCGTCTTCGTGCCCATCGTGTAGGCGTCGGCGCCGACCGCGACGATCGCCTTGAACATGTCGCGCAGGTTGCCGGCGATCGTGATCTCGTGCACCGGGTAGGCGATGCGGCCGCCTTCGACCCAGAAGCCCGCCGCGCCGCGCGAATAATCGCCGGTGACGTAGTTGATGCCCTGGCCCATCAGCTCGATCACGAACAGGCCGGTGCCGAGCTTGCGCAGCATCGCGTCGAGGTCGTCCGCGGGCTGCGTGAGCCGGCTCGTCAGCTTCAGGTTCTGCGAGCCGCCGGCGCTGCCTGTGGTGCGCAGCCCGAGCTTGCGCGCCGAGTAGGTCGTCAAAAAGTAGCCTTGCACGACGCCCGCGCTGACGACGTCGCGAGCGCGCGTCGCGACGCCTTCGTCGTCGAACGGCGCACTCGCCTTGGCGCGCGGGATGTGCGGATCTTCGGCAACATCGACGTGCGCCGGCAGCACCTGCTGGCCGAGGCTGTCGAGCAGGAAGCTCGACTTGCGGTAGAGCGCGCCGCCGCTCGTCGCCTGCACGTACGCGCCCAGCAGCCCCGAAGCGAGCGACGACTCGAACAGCACCGGCACCTCGCAGGTCCCGATCTTGCGCGAGCGCAGGCGCGACAGCGCGCGCTCGGCCGCATAGCGTCCGACCGCTTCGGGCGCCGCGAGGTCCTCGGGCGCGCGCATCGAGCTGTACCAGGCATCGCGCTGCATGTCGTCGCCGCCCTTGCCCGGCAACGATGCGATCGGCGCGACCGACAGCGAATGGCGCGAGCTCGCATAGCCGCCGCGAAAGCCGCGCGAGTTGCCGGCGAAGAAGTGCGACTGCTGCGCCGAGACGCCCGCGCCCTCGGAGTTGGTGATGCGCGGATCGGTCGCGAACGCCGCGCCCTCGCAGCGGCGGGCGATGTCGGCCGCCTGTTCGGCGTCGATCAGCCAGGGGTGAAAGAGGTCGAGGTCGCGCGTCGCCGCCGCGCCCATCGCCAGATCGGCCGCTTCGGGCAGCCCGGCCGCCGGGTCTTCGGCGGTGAAACGCGCGATGTCGTAGGCCGCGCGTACCGTCTGTTCGAGCGCCGCGCGCGAGAAGTCGGACGTGCTTGCATTGCCGCGCCGCTGACCGGCGTAGACGGTGACGCCGATCGACTTGTCGCGGTTGCGCTCGACGTTTTCGATCTCGCCCTTGCGCACCGTCACCGACAGCCCGGCGCCCTCGGAGACTTCGGCGCCGGCGTCGCTTGCGCCGAGATCTCGCGCGAGCGACAGCGCGTCCTCGACCAGTTGCTGGAAGGTCGCACGCGAGTACGTGAATGCGTGTGGCGCGCCGCGCGCGGCGCCGGACGATGGGCTTGGCATGAAGGCCTTGTGTGGTTCGAAGCAGGCGACCGCTATGATAGCCACGCGCCTGCCCTCGCCTCGACCATGAACGCGCCGCGACCCGACGAACAAGACCACCCGGCCGCCGTGGCGCAGGCGACGCCGCGCCCGAGCAAGACGCAGTCGAAGAAGGCGATGCACGAGTTGCAGGACCTCGGGGAGGCGCTCGTCGCGCTCCCTGCCGACCGCATTGCGGGGCTGCCACTGTCGGATACGCTGCGCTCGGCGATCGACGAGCTGCGGCGCACCCGCTCGCACGAAGGGCGGCGCCGCCAGCTGCAGTTCATCGGCAAGCTGATGCGCAGCACCGACCCCGAGCCGATCCGCGAAGCGGTGGCCGCGATGCAGCTCGGCAGCGCGCGAGACACCCTCGCGCTGCACCGCGCCGAGCACTGGCGCGCCGAGCTGATCGCGCACGACGATGCACTCACCGCATGGAGCGCAGCCCATCCGGGAAGCGACCTGCAGCAGTTGCGCAGCCTCGTTCGCGCCGCGCGCAAGGACGCCGCCGCCGCGCCCGAACAGCGCAGCGGCCGTGCCTACCGGGAACTGTTCAGGTTCATCAAGCAGGCGCAGACCGATTCATCGATGGAAGGAGGCTAGCCGTGCCGGAAGCGATGGACAGCGTGCGCATCGGCATCGTCTCGGTCAGCGACCGGGCTTCGAGCGGCGTCTACGCCGACCAGGGCTTGCCGGCGCTGCAGGCCTGGCTCACGCGTGCGATCCGCAACCCGATCGAGTGGCAGCCGCGGCTGATCCCCGACGACGAGGCGGGCATCAGCGCGACACTGCGCGAACTCGTCGACGACGCGCGTTGCGACCTTGTTCTGACCACCGGCGGCACCGGCCCCGCACCGCGCGACGTGACGCCCGAGGCGACGCTCGCCGTGGCGCACAAGCAGATGCCGGGCTTTGGCGAGCAGATGCGCAACATCAGCCTCGCCTTCGTGCCGACCGCGATCCTGTCGCGCCAGGTTGCCGTCATCCGCGGCAAGGCGCTGATCGTCAACCTGCCAGGGCAGCCGAAGGCGATCGCCGAGACGCTCGAGGGCCTGCCGGCGTCGCAGCCGCCGGTGCGCGGGATCTTTGCCGCGGTGCCCTATTGCATCGACCTGATCGGCGGCCCCTACATCGAGACCGACGATTCGGTATGCAAGGCGTTCCGCCCGAAGTCGGCGCAGCGCGCGCCGCGCGCCGCGAGCTGACCCGCACATCCTGTGGCGCGCCCGAACGCGCGGCTCACTTCATCAACTGGCTCAGCCGTTGGGCGTCGAATTGTTCCTGCTTCTGCGCGTCCTTGGGTACGCATTCGGACTGCGGCTGCGCCCGCGAGAGTTGCGCCACCGCCTCCCACAGCAGC
>CAZVNC010000270.1:0-4289 GCA_964628305.1 uncultured Ideonella sp. | reverse complement strand
CGCGCCCTGGTTCTGCGGTTCGTCCTGGCACCAGACGATGTCGGTCGCGTTCGGGTACTTCTTCATCTCCGCCGCGAAGGCCTTGTGCGGGAACGGATAGAGCTGCTCGACGCGCAGGATCGCCACGTCGCTCTGCTTCTTCTCCGCGCGCGCCCTGACGAGGTCGTAGTAGACCTTGCCCGAGCAGGCGATGACGCGCTTGACCTTGTCGGCGGCGATCTCGGCATTGCGCTCGCCGATCACGGTCTTGAACTCGCCGCGCGTGAACTCGGCGATCGGCGAGCCGGCGTCCTTCGCGCGCAGCAGCGACTTGGGCGTCAGGATGACGAGCGGCTTTCTGAACATGCGCACCATCTGGCGCCGCAGCACGTGAAAAATCTGGCTCGCCGAGGTCGGCTGCACGATCTGCATGTTGTTGTCGGCCGCGAGCTGCATGAAGCGCTCGAGGCGCGCCGAGCTGTGCTCCGGGCCCTGCCCCTCGTAGCCGTGCGGCAGCATCAGCGTCAGGCCGTTGACACGCCCCCACTTGACCTCGCCGGCGGCGATGAACTGGTCGACCACGACCTGCGCCCCGTTCACGAAATCGCCGAACTGCGCCTCCCAGATGACGAGCGTGTTCGGGTCGGCGCTCGCATAGCCGTACTCGAAGCCGAGCACCGCCTCCTCCGACAGGATCGAGTCGATGACGACGAACGGCGCCTGTCCTTCGGCGACGTGCTGCAGCGGCGTGTAGGCGCCTTCGCCCCACTTCTCGCGGTTCTGGTCGTGCAGCACGGCGTGGCGGTGCGTGAACGTGCCGCGCCCGCTGTCCTCGCCCGACAGGCGCACCGGGTAGCCGCTCGCGACGAGCGACGCAAAGGCGAGATGCTCGCCCATGCCCCAGTCCATGTTGATCTCGCCTCGCCCCATCGCGGCGCGGTCGGCAAGCACCTTCTCGACCAGCATGTGGGCCTTGAATTCGTCCGGAATCGCCGTGATGCGCTCGGACAGGCGCTTGATCTCGGCCAGCGGCAGCGCCGTGTCGGCGGCGTCGGTCCACTTGCGGCCGAGGAACTGCGACCAATCGACGGCGTACTTGCTCTTGTAGTTGGTGAGCACCGGGTCGTAGGTGTTCTTGCCCTGATCCATCGCGGCACGGAACGCCTTGACCATCGCATCCGGCCCGTCGGCGGGCAGCACGCCTTGTGCGACGAGCTTGTCGCCGTAGAGCTTGCGCGTGCCGGGGTGCACGCCGATGCGCTTGTACATCAGCGGCTGCGTCAACGCCGGCGTGTCCTGCTCGTTGTGGCCGAGCTTGCGGAAGCACACGATGTCGACGACGACATCCTTGTTGAACTCCTGGCGGAAGTCGAGCGCGAGCTGCGTCACGAACACCACCGCCTCCGGATCGTCGCCGTTCACGTGCATCACCGGCGCCTCGATCATCTTGACGACGTCGGTGCAGTACAGCGTCGAGCGGGCGTCGCGCGGGTCGCTCGTCGTGAAGCCGATCTGGTTGTTGATGACGATGTGCACCGTGCCGCCGGTCGAGTAGCCGCGGGTCTGGGCGAGCGCCAGCGTCTCCATCACGACGCCCTGTCCGGCGAACGCAGCGTCGCCGTGCACCTGCACTGGCAGCACCGAATCGCCCGACGTGTCGCCGCGCCGGTCCAGGCGCGCCTTGACCGAGCCCTGGACGACCGGGTTGACGATCTCGAGGTGTGACGGGTTGAACGCGAGGCTCAGGTGAACAGCGCCGCCGCCGGTCGTCACGTCGCTCGAAAAGCCCTGGTGGTACTTCACGTCGCCCGACTCGAGCTCTTCGGGCGCGGTGTGATCGAACTCGGAGAACAGCATCGCCGGGCTCTTGCCGAGGATGTTGACGAGCACGTTCAGCCGCCCGCGGTGCGCCATGCCGATCACGACCTCCTGCACGCCCTTTCCCGCCGAGCGCTGCACGAGTTCGTCCATCGACGCGATGAAGCTCTCGCCGCCCTCGAGCGAGAAGCGCTTCTGGCCGACGTACTTGGTGTGCAGATAGCGCTCGAGGCCTTCGGCGGCCGTCAGCCGCTCGAGGATGTGGATCTTCTGCTCCGCCGTGAAGCTGGGCTTGGAGCGGACCGACTCCAGGCGCTCGCGCCACCAGCGCTTCTCCGCCGGTTCCGTGCAGTGCATGTACTCGGCGCCGATCGAGCCGCAGTAGGTCTCGCGCAAGGCCTGCAGGATCTCGCGCAGCGTCATGTGCTCGGCGGTCGAGAAGTAGGTGTTCGTCGCGCTGAACGTCATGTCCATGTCGGACTCGGTCAGGTCGTAGAACGCCGGCTCGAGCTCGGGGATCTTCGGCCGCTCGCGGCGCTTGAGCGGGTCGACGTCGGCCCAGCGCGCGCCGAGGAAACGGTACGACGAGATCAGCGACTGCACGTGCACCTGCTTGCGCGCGATCGCGAGCTCCGAACTGCTGACCCGGTTGCCGAACGCGTTCGCCTTCGCGCGCTGCGCGAACGACTCGACGACCGGCGCGTGCGCCACGTCGCGCGCCGTGCTGCCGTCGCTGGCGGGAACGTTCTGCAGTGCGTCGAAGTAGCTGCGCCAGCTCTCGCTCACCGAGCCGGGGTCGTTCAGATACGCCTCGTACATCTCCTCCACATACGGCGCGTTGCCGCCGAAGAGATAGGAGTTGGACCGCATCTGCTGCATCATGTCGCTCACCTTTCGCACCGGTTTCCGGCGCCTCGATGGGTTGAAAAACCTTCCGCGTTACGGCTGCACCGATTGGCGGATCAGCTGAAATCCCGGCCGCGTCGCGTGCTGGCGCGAGGGGGGCGGGATTCGGACGCTGCAATTTAGCACCGCACACGCGGATCGCCAATGGCGTGATTGTGCCCGCGCGACAGCGGGCCTGCGTGTCAGCCCGCATTCAGCCGCATGTGGTCGAGTTCGGGGAGCGCGCAACGTAAGCCGCTCGCGCGCTTTCAGGTCAGCCTGAGGGCGGCCTGTCGGGCGAAGGCTTCGAAGTCGGCCAGCGGATCGCCGGCGAGCCGCCAGACGATTTCCCAGTCGATCGCTTCGTAGTTGTGAACGGCGATGTTGCGGAAACCGACCGCGCTGCGCAGTCGGGCCGCCAGTCCCGCATCGATCAGACCGACTTCACCCAAGCGCGTGAACGTCTCGCCCATCGTCGCGGGCAGCGCGCTGCCGGTGGGCGCGAGCAGATGCGCGCCGATGTCCACGCAGACCTGCACGGCGCGGCTGAGGTTGAGGTTGAGGACCAGCACGTCCTGCAGGTCCGCGTCGGCGGCCAGCACCTCGGCAGTCGCAGGCCGCTTGGCGCGCACACGCTCGATGCAATGCCGAAGCGACTCGAGCTTGCGCTCGATCACGTCCCTATCCATTGCGCCCTCCGCTCGGCAAGCATTCGTTGGATGTAGGGCATGAAGTCGGCAGCGGCTAGCAGGTGCCGGTGCAGCAGCGTGGCGAAGGCTTCGTCGGTGCCGCGCAGGCGACGACCGTGCCGCAGCACCTGGCCCAGCAAGGGCTCACCGGCCCGCCGCAGGTCGACCAGATCGACCGCCCTCCCGGTCGCCGTGGCCAGTTCGGCGATCAGCTCCATCTTCGCCGTTGCATCGAGCACCGCTGGCGCTTGAACTGCGAGGTCGAGGTCGCTGTCAGGCCGATGACGGCCGCTGGCCAGCGAGCCGAACGCGATCGCGACATCGATCTCGGGGTGGCGGTCGAGCACAGTGGCGATTGCATCGATCGGCGAAATCGGCTTAATGCCGGCATCGTACCGCGCCCATCGTACTCGCATGGAGTCCGACGGCGCGGCGCCGCACCCCGGCTTGTACCGTCAGTGCGGCATCGGCCGCGCCGGCAGGCTTGCCAAGAGCGAGCATTGCGCGCCCGCTTTGCAGTTGTCGCCGCGGCGGGCGGTCAAGCCGCGGCGATCCGGTTGCGCGCCGCGGCGTATTCGCGCGCGAGCCGGGCGATGAGTTCGGCCGCCGGGACGATCGAATCGACGACGCCTATCCCCTGGCCGCAGCCCCAGATGTCCTTCCACGCCTTCCTCGCGCCGTAGTCGCTGCCGAAGCTCATCTTGCTCGGGTCGCTGTGCTCGAGGTTGTCGGGGTCGAGGCCGGCGGCGCGGATCGACGGCTTCAGGTAGTTGCCGTGCACGCCGGTGAACAGGCTCGAATAGACGATGTCGTCGCTGTTGCTCTCGACGATGCACTGCTTGTAGGCGTCCGAAGCGCGCGCCTCGTCGGTCGCGATGAAGGCCGAGCCGATGTAGGCGAGGTCGGCGCCGATCGCCT
>CAZVNC010000269.1:0-4293 GCA_964628305.1 uncultured Ideonella sp. | reverse complement strand
CATTTCCTGTTCGATGACGCTGATGACGCTGTTCTCGAGCGTCTGCGCCGAAGCCCCCGGGTAGACTGCGGTGAGCACGATCGCCGGCGGCGCGACGGTCGGATATTGCGACACCGGCAGGCGACTGATCGCCACCCCGCCGAGGACGAGGATGAAGAGCGCGATCACCCAGGCAAAGATCGGCCTGTCGATGAAGAAGCGAGGCATGGCTGCGCGCCCTTCAGTTGCCCGAAGCCGCCGGTGCGGCCGCTGCGGGCGGCGAGCTGGACGAGGCCGATGCGGCCTTGGCGGCCGACACCCCGGCTTCGGCCGCTGGCTTCCACGCCACGGGCTTCACCGGCGCGTTGCCGCGCAGCTTCTGAAAACCGTCGACCATCACCAGTTCGCCCGGCTTCAAGCCGTCGAGCACGACCCACTGCCCATCGACCGAGCGGCCGATCGTCACCTGGCGCGGCGTGACCTTGCCATCGGCGCCGACCACCATCACGCTGTCGCCGGTCGAACCGCGCTGCACCGCCTGCTGCGGAAGGACGATGCCCGCCTGCGCCCTGGCCTGCTCGAGGCGCACGCGCACATAGAGACCGGGCAGCAGCAGCCCCTGCGGATTCGGGATCTCGGCGCGCAACATGATCTGGCCCGAGGTCGGATCGACGCTGAGATCGGAGAACAGCAGCTTGCCCGGCAGCCGGTAGACGCTGCCATCCTCGAGCGCAACGCGCACGCTCGCGCCATCCGTGCCGGCGCGCTTGAAATCCCCGCTTTCGACTGCCTTTCGCAGGCGCAGCAGGTCGGTCGCCGATTGCGTGAAGTTGACGTACATCGGATCGATCTGCTGCACCACGGCCAACTGCGTTGCCTCGCCCTGCCCGACGAGCGCACCTTCGGTGACCAGCGCACGGCCGATGCGCCCCGCGATCGGCGACGTGACGGTGGCGTAGCCGAGGTTGATGCGCGCCGTCTCGACCGCGGCCTTGCCCGCTTGGACATCGGCTTCGGCGAGCTTCTGGGCCGCGACCGCGTTGTCGTAGTCCTGGCGGCTGATGGCGTTCGCCTGCAACAGCGGCTTGAAGCGCTCGACTTGCGCCGTCGTCTGGACCAGATTGGCCCTCGCCCGGGCCAGCACGGCCTGCGCGCTTTCGTACGCGGCCCGATACGGCGCGGCATCGATCTGGAACAGCACCTGCCCCGCCTTGACGTCGCTGCCCTCCTTGAACAGGCGCTTTTGCAGGATGCCGGCGACCCGGGCCCGAACCTGCGCGACGCGCGTCGCCTCGAGCCGCCCCGGCAACTCGGTCGCGAGGCCGACGACCTGCGGCGTCACCGTGACGACGCCGACTTCGGTCGGCGCCGGCGCGCTGCCGCCAGGCTTGGCGCCACCCGGCGCAGATCCTTCGGGGCTGCAGGCCGCCAGCAAGGCGGCGAGTATCGCGGCCGCGAACGCGCAGGGTCGAGAAACGCTGGGAATGATCATGCACATGCTCTTTTGATGGACGCGCCGCCCGCAACGACACCCGAGAGATCCGCCGCGCAAACCAGGCGCAGCAAACCCGGGACGCCCGGGGGCGAACCGCGCGCAGGATACCTGCAACCTGGATCCGGAGCACTGCCCGCATGGCCTGCGGCAGGTGCCAGCACCGCGCCGATCGCCGCACCGGCGGGCAAGCGCCTGACGGCGACTGCCCTCACCTTCGAGGGCCGGGCTTGCTGGCGGAGTCGGAGGGATTCGAACCCTCGAAGCAGGTTTTGCCCGCTTACTCCCTTAGCAGGGGAGCACCTTCGGCCACTCGGTCACGACTCCGGCACGGCGCCGATTCTAGCCGCTTCGACGCTCTACTCCCTCGCGCGAAGGCGTCAGATCAACCCCTGTTCGAGATCGAAGGCCTTGTGCAAGGCGCGCACCGCGAGTTCCATGTACTTCTCGTCGATCACGACGCTCGTCTTGATTTCGCTCGTCGAGATCATCTGGATGTTGATGCCCTCTTCGCTCAGGGTGCGAAACATCTTGCTTGCCACGCCAACGTGCGAGCGCATCCCGATGCCGACGATGCTGACCTTGCAGATCTTGTCATCGCCGGTCATCCGCTCGGCGCCCGTCAGCGGCAGCACCTTGGATTGCAGCAACTCCATCGTCTTCGCGTAGTCGTTGAGGTGAACGGTGAACGAGAAGTCGGTCTTGCCTTCGTGCGAGATGTTCTGGATGATGACGTCGACCTCGATGTTCGCGTCGGCCACCGGTCCGAGGATCTGGAACGCGATGCCCGGCTTGTCCGGGACCCCGATCAGGCTGATCTTGGCCTCGTCGCGACTGAAGGCAATGCCTGAGACGACGGCTTGTTCCATGCTGAGCTTCTCCTCGAATGTGATCAGGGTACCGGAGCGCGCTTCCTCGTCGATGGCGATGTCCCACGGCGTGAAGCTCGACAGCACGCGCAGCGGCACGCGGTACTTGCCGGCGAACTCGACGGCGCGGATCTGCAGCACCTTGGAGCCGAGGCTCGCCATCTCGAGCATCTCCTCGAAGCTCACCGTGTGCAGCCGGCGCGCCTCGGGCACGATGCGCGGATCGGTCGTGTAGACGCCGTCGACGTCGGTGAAGATCAGACACTCGTCGGCATTCATCGCCGCCGCCACCGCGACCGCCGAGGTGTCGGAGCCGCCGCGCCCGAGCGTCGTGATGTTGCCTTGCGCGTCCATGCCCTGAAAGCCGGTGATGATGACGACGCGGCCAGCGTCCAGATCCGAGCGCACCTTCGCGTCGTCGATGCTCTCGATACGCGCCTTGGTGTAGGCAAAGTCGGTGCGGATCGGCACCTGCCAGCCGGCATAGCTGACGGCGTCCACGCCTTGCGCCTGCAGCGCGAGCGCGAGCAGCCCGACCGAGACCTGTTCGCCGGTGGCGGCGATCATGTCGCGTTCGCGTTCGGTCTGCGGCGTGCTCGATGCCGGCGCCAGTTCCTTGGCCAGCGCGAGCAGGCGATTTGTCTCGCCGCTCATCGCCGACGGCACGACGATCATGCGATGTCCGGCGCGGGCCCATTTCGCGACCCGGCGCGCGACTTCGCGGATGCGATCGGTCGAGCCCATCGACGTGCCGCCGTACTTGTGAACGATAAGTGCCATGGGAGTTGTGCGATGCGATGGCCGCGGGCGACCTGCGCCACACGGGAAGCCGGCATTTTAGCTGCTGCAATGCAGCAATCCGGGCACCCTTCAACGCTTGCGGCGTCGAGCTCAGCGCGGCCCGGCGATCCACGCCAGGTGGAGTTGCGCTTCTCCATGCGCAGCCAGGGCGCGCGCATCGATGCCAAGGCCGGGAACGAAAATGAGTTCGTCACCGTGGTACAGCAACGGGCCCTGCCGCTCCCAGGCAGGTACGGCTTGCGATTGATACTGCTTCTTCAGGCTGCGCGCTGGACGCTCTAGCGCGCTCTGGAACTGCTCGCCGCCCCGCCGTTCGGCAAGCCGCAGTTGCGCCAGCGCTGCAAGCGCCACGCCACCCTGCGTGACCCGGGTGGCGCAAATAGCACCGCCCCAGCCCGCCAATGCATAGTTGCCGGCACTGGTCACCGCAAGCGTCTTCGACCTGTGCTCGGCTGCGCCGTCGCGCAACGCCGCTTGCGAGATCGCTGTACAGCCGAGTCGGCCCCGATACCTGCGCAACTCGAAGCGGCCGAGCGGCCAGCGCGCCGGTGCACTCGATGCCGGCAGTTCATCGAGCAGACGCCGGACCGCGGACGAAGCGGCGGCCTTGCCGGTCTGCGCCTCGAGCCAGGCGCGCAGCGCGTTGCTGCGCCGCGCCGGCGGCAGCGCTTGCCAGGGAACGAGACGCAGGCCCCGTTCATCCGCGATCTCGGTCAGATCGATCGTCGCCAACGCATCCGCGCAGGCGCGCGCCTCCTGCGCCCAGCCGGCACTCGCGGCGAGCGCTTCCTGCGCATCGGGAAAACCGGCGATCAATGCCGGCCAGACCCGCAGCCGCAGACGGTTGCGGGCATAGCGCGGATCGGTGTTGCTGTCGTCTTCGACAAAGGCGATCCGATGGCGGCGAACATAGGCGGCGATGTGCGCCGGATCGACGTCCAGCCACGGACGAAGCCAGCTGATGCCATCGCGCTGTGCAACCTCCGGCATCGCGGCGAGGCCGGCGACGCCGGCGCCGCGCAAGGCCTGCAGCAGCAGCGTCTCGGCTTGATCGAGGCGATGGTGGGCGAGCAGCACGGCGGATGCAGCATGGGCGGCGGCCATCTCGCGAAGTGCGGCGTAGCGTTCGCGGCGCGCCCAGGCCTCGACGCT
>CAZVNC010000268.1:0-4297 GCA_964628305.1 uncultured Ideonella sp. | reverse complement strand
GGATCGGCCATGACCTCTCGGCGGCCCCGGACGTTCCGGTGCAACTCGGCATTATGATAGGCGCCGGCCGCGGCCGCGCGAATCAGTGCTGCCCGAGGAACTCGTCCTCGATGTCGAGCGTCGGGCGGATGCCGACGTCGGCGCGGTGTGCGGCGAGCCATTTCGACGCTGCGTGGCGGCCGAACCCGAACAGGCGCTCGAGAAAGGGCAGCGTCGTGTCCGCCTTGCTCGCCGCGCCGAGCGGTGCCAGCTGGGCGTCGTCGGCGATCATGTGCATGCGCAGGTTCTTGTAGCGTCCTTGGTCGAGCCGGCCCTCGCGCATCAGGCGCGAAACGAAGGCGATCGCCCGCATCTCGCTGATCAGGCTCGCATTGAACGTGATTTCCGACAGGCGGTCGATGATCTCGTCATTGCGCCGCGGCGTTCCCTTGCGAAATAGCGGGTTGATCCGCACCAGCATCACGTCGAGCGCCTCGGTGTCGTAGATCAGCGGGTAGAGGGCCGGGTTGCCGGTGTAGCCCCCGTCCCAGTACGGCTCGCCGTCGATCTCGACGGCCTGGAACAGGTGCGGCAGGCAGGCCGACGCGACCAGCGCATCCAGGCTGAGGTCGGCGTGGGTGAAGACCCTCGCGCGCCCGGTCTGCACGCTCGTCGCAGTGACGAACAGGCGCATCGGCCCGGCGCGCAGCGCATCGGTGTCGACGTGCCGGCGCAGCAAGTCCTTCAGCGGGTTGAGGTTGAGCGGGTTGAACTGGTATGGGCTGAACGACTGCCAGAAGCTGCTGACCCACTGGTAGCCGGGCAGATTGTCGAGTGCGAAAGGGCCTGCGCTGCGGGCGTCGACAGGCGCGAACGGCGACCCCGAGCGGCTCGTGTCGCGCCAGAACGCCTCGAGCGCGGCGCGCGCCCCGGTGCGGCCGTCGCGCGCGAAGCCGCTCGCCATCACCGCGGCGTTCATCGCCCCCGCGCTCGTGCCGGAGACGCCGGCGAACTCGAGCGTCTCGTCTTCCAGCAGCCGGTCGAGCACACCCCAGGTGAAGGCGCCGTGCGAGCCCCCGCCTTGCAGTGCGAGGTCGACCTTCGCGACGCGGGGGGGTTTGTTGTTCGCGATGATGTTCTCCTCTGGCCTAGGTCGCGAGCGGCCGCTCGGCGGGTGATGTGGCTGGCGCCGGCCGCTGGGGCACGGCGGGCGCGCCGTGCAGGGCGTGGGCCGGGAAGCGTAGCGTGAATCGCGCTCCGGGGCCGAACGCGGCGCCCGCTTGTTCGATCAGGCCGGGGCGGTAGCGCAGATTGGCGTCCTCGAGCGTCACCTGCGCATCGTGCTGGGCCGCGATCTCGCGCACGATGGCAAGGCCGAGGCCCGATCCGTCGACGTCCGTGCCGAGCGTGCGATAGAACGGCTGGAACACCTGTTCGCGCTCCGCGTGCGGAATACCGGGACCGGAGTCCTCGACCTGCAACACAACGACCTGGCCAAACGGATCGTCCATCACGCGGACCGTCACCGTGCCGCCGGCGGGCGTGTATTGCAGCGCGTTGTCGACCAGGTTGCGGATCAGCTCGCGCAGCAGCAACGGATGGCCCTCGACGCGCAACTCGGGCCGAGTGCCCGTTGCGCCACCCCCTTCGGGCCCCTCGTAGCCAAGGTCGATGCGCTTGGCGAGTGCGCGCGGAACGAAGTCCTGCACTGTCTCGGTCGCGAGCCGCGCCAGGTCGACCGGCTGCCGGCGCGCCGAATGTCCGGTGTCCTCGGCGCGCGCCATCGCGAGCAATTGGTTCACCATGTGCGCCGCGCTTTGGCTCGAGCGCGCGATCTGCTGCAGCGACTTGCGCAACTCGCGCGGGTCGCCGCGCCCGGCGTCGATGTCGCGCTGCGCGAGTTCGGCCTGCGTGCGCAGCCCGGCCAAGGGCGTCTTCAACTGGTGCGCGGCGTCGGCCAGGAAGTGCTTCTGCGCGCTCATGCTCTTGTCCAGCCGCGCCAGCAGCTCGTTGATCGCACGCACCAGCGGCGAGACCTCTTCGGGCACATCGCGCTCGTCGAGCGGGGAGAGGTCGTGACTCTCGCGGCCGCGGATGCGCCGCTGCAGCGCGTTGAGCGGCGCGAGCCCGCGCGACAGCGCGAACCAGACGAGCAGCACTGCGAGCGGCAGGATGACGAACTGCGGCAGGATCACGCCCTTGATGATCTCGGTCGCGAGCTGCTGTCGTTTGCCCAGCGTCTCGGCCACCTGCACCACCGGGCCGGGCGGCGTGTCGCCCGCACCCGCCGCGCCCTGGGTCCGTACCCAAAGATAGGCGACCCGCACCGGCGTGCCGTCCAGCGTGTCGTCGCGCAACCGCACTTCTCCGGGCGCGCCGGGCAGCGTGTCGGCGGGCACCGGCAGCGACGCATCGCCGCTCACCAACTCGCCGCGCAGGCCGAGCACCTGATAGTAGACCTCGTCGGTCTGGTCCGCGCTCAACAGTTCGCCGGCGCCCGCGGGCAGTGTGAACCGGGCCTGCGTGCGGCCCTCGGGCCCCGGCTGCAGCGCGACCTGCTGCGCCAGCGCGCGCGCCGTCTCGTCGAGCTGGCGGTCGAACGGCCGGTTCGCGATGTTCTGCGCGACGAGCCAAGTCAGCAACACGCTCATCGGCCAGAGCAGCAACAACGGGGCGAGCATCCAGTCGAGGATTTCCCCGAACAGCGAGCGCTGTTCCTTCGAGCGCGGAAGATCGAAAGTGGGCATGGCCACGGCGAGCATAGCGCTGGACGGGTCCACCCCCCTCGATCGCGGGGGGGGGGGTGGGGGCCGCAGGACCATCGGTAGCCCATACTGCTGCCCAGCGTCGGCCGCGTGGGTTGGCGTTCAACCACCGAAGGAGAGCCTGCATGAGAGTTCGCTTGATTACCGCCACGGCGCTGCTACTGGGCGCCACCGCGGCGCACGCCGCCGTCTTCTTCAGCGACAACTTCGACGCCTCGGTGTCGGGACTCAATGTCGTGCCCACCGGCTGGACGGTCACGGACGGCACGGTCGACGTCGTTGGCGGCGGCTACTGCCAAGGCGGCCTGTGCGTCGATCTCGATGGCTCAACGAGCAATGCCGGGGTGTTGTCGCATTCGTTCGCACTCACTGGCGGCACGCTCTACACGCTCTCGTTCGACCTATCCGGGAACAAGCGTGGCGGCACGGACGACGTGACGATTCTGTTTGGGTCGTCGTCGCTCG
Source organism: uncultured Ideonella sp. (assembly GCA_964628305.1). Classification (GTDB taxonomy): domain Bacteria; phylum Pseudomonadota; class Gammaproteobacteria; order Burkholderiales; family Burkholderiaceae_C; genus CAIKUF01. Next base: position 1,088 of record CAZVNC010000268.1, on the reverse strand, counting down.
TCCTCACCGGCCTGCTGGCCGCGCAACCCTACGCAACCTACAGCCTGGACTTCACGCCGGGCGCCGACGGCACCTTCGACGTGAGTTTCGCCAACGCCGGCGGCGACAATGTCGGCGCCCTGCTCGACAACGTGGCGATCAACGCGGGTGTCGTGCCCGAGCCGGGGACGTACGCGTTGATGCTTGCCGGCCTGGCCGCCGTGGGCTCGCTGGCGCGGCGGCGCGCCACCGGTGGCTGAGCGCCACACCGGTTCACTCCAGAGGGCCTGCGTCGCGGGCCCTCTGGTATTCAGGCGCACGGGTCGCCAGCCGGCCTCCGGGCCTCACCCGGCGATCTTCTCCAGGCAGTAGCCGAGCCCGCGCACGGTCGCGATCCGCACCGGCCCCTGCTCGATCTTCTTGCGCAGGCGGTGGATGTAGACCTCGATCGCGTTGTTGCTCACTTCCTCGCCCCATTCGCACAGCCGCTCGACGAGCTGGTCCTTGCTGACGAGCCGGCCGGCGCGCTGCAGCAGCACTTCGAGGAGTGAGATCTCGCGCGCCGACAGCTCGATCATCTGGTCGTTCATGTAGGCGACGCGTCCGGTCGCATCGAACGACAGCGGGCCGTGCTTGACGATCGTCGACGCACTGCCCAGACCGCGCCGCGTCAGCGCGCGCACGCGCGCCTCGAGCTCCTGCAGCGAAAACGGCTTGGCCATGTAGTCGTCGGCGCCGAGGTCCAGCCCCTTGACGCGCTGCTCGACGCTGTCGGCAGCGGTCAGGATCAGCACCGGCACGCTCGAGCCGCGGGCCCGCAATTTGCGCAGCACCTCGAGGCCATGCAGCTTGGGCAGGCCGAGGTCGAGGATGATGCAGTCGAACTCGTGCGACGCGACGGCCGCATCGGCCTCGCTGCCGCTGGCCACATGGTCGACCGCGTAGCCCGCGCTGCGCAGCGAGCGCAGCAACCCGTCGGCGAGAACCTGGTCGTCTTCGGCGATGAGGATGCGCATGCCTGTCTCCTGCCGCGACTCGCGGTTCCGCAAGGGGGTGACGCTCTGGCGCCGCGATTGTAAGTTTTGCGTTGCGCGCCGCCCGCCGCGTTC
>CAZVNC010000267.1:0-4300 GCA_964628305.1 uncultured Ideonella sp. | reverse complement strand
CCCGTCAGTTCGCGCACGGCCTTGATGACGGACACCTTGTTGGCGCCGACCTCGACCAGCATCACGGTGAACTCGGTCTGCTCCTCGGCTGCCGCGGCTGCCGCACCGCCACCGCCACCGCCGGCGGCCGGTGCGGCCATCGAAGCGGCGGACACGCCGAACTTCTCTTCGATCGCCTTCACGAGATCGTTGAGTTCCATCACGGACATGCTGTCCAGGGATTGCAGAAATGCGTCTTTGTCGAATGCCATGTCAGGCTCCTAGATGTATGTTGGATTCGGTTTCGTTGGATCGATTCAAGCGGCTGTTATGTCGCGGATGCCGCTTGCGGCTCGGCCGCGCCTTCGCCGCGCTTTTCGGCCAGCGCCGCCAGCACGCCCGCAAGGCGGGAGATGGGCGACTTCATCAGGCCGAGCAATTGCGACAGCAGCACTTCCTTGGCAGGAATCGCAGCCAGCGACTTGACGCCGTCGGCGTCGAGCAGCTTGCCGGCGTAGGCGCCCGCCGTGACGACCAGCTTGTCGTTGCCCTTGGCAAAGTCGGCGATGACTTTGGCCGCGGCGACGGCGTCTTCGGAAAAGCCGTAGATCAGCGGGCCAACCATGCGCTCCGACGCGCACTCGAACGGCGTGCCAACCACCGCGCGACGCGCGAGCGTGTTCTTCAGTACATGAAGGTACACGCCCTTGTCGCGCGCCTGGCGGCGCAACACATCCAGGTGAGCCACGGTAAGACCACGGTACTCGGCCAACGCCAAGGTCTGCGACCGCGCTGCCTGCGCCGCCACGTCCGTCACCACGACCTGCTTCTCGCTCTTGTTGAGACTCAAGGTCTGCTCCTCTCTAAAGCGTGTCTTCGGGCGCTTGCGAGCCCTCGGACACCACGGGTTTCAGCGACCTTGCCGACAAGGGATTCACTGCGAGTCAATCCTTCTTCCCGGCGGGACCGCCATCTGCGCTGGCTTCAGGCGCCGCTCTCGCGAGAGAGCCGTGCCATCCATTGAGCGACCTCGAAGGTCACACCAGCGGTCTTCGATGGCCCGCGCCGGCCCTTTCCTGCCGCCGCGGCCCACCAACTCTCCTGCGGCCCGCGGGCGGCGTCGAACGCCGCCGCTCGAGCCGCGCCATTGCCTCAGGCCTGCGCCGACGCCGCGTTGATCGACGCCGCATCGACGCGCACGCCGACCCCCATCGTCGACGACACCGCCACCTTGCGCAGATAGACGCCCTTGCTCGTTGCCGGTTTGGCCTTGTTCAGCGCCTCGATCAGGGCGCGCAGGTTGCCGACGAGCTTGTCGGAGTCGAACGAGCGCCGGCCGATCGTCGCGTGCACGATGCCGGCCTTGTCGACCCGGAACTGCACTTGGCCAGCCCTGGCGTTCTTCACCGCCTGCGCGACGTCGGGCGTCACGGTGCCGACCTTCGGGTTCGGCATCAGGCCGCGCGGGCCGAGAATCTGGCCCAGCGTGCCGACGACCCGCATCGTGTCCGGCGAAGCGATCACGACATCGAAATTCAGGTTGCCGGCCTTGACCTGTTCGGCCAGGTCTTCCATGCCGACGATATCGGCGCCCGCGGCGCGCGCCTCGTCTGCCTTCGCGCCCTGGGCGAAGACGGCGACGCGCTTGGTCTTGCCGGTGCCGTTGGGCATCACGACGGCGCCGCGCACGACCTGGTCGGACTTCTTGGCGTCGATGCCGAGTTGCACGGAGACGTCGATCGATTCATCGAACTTCGCCGTCGCGCATTCCTTCACGATGCCGAGCGCGGCGTCGAGCGGATAGAGCTTCGTGCTCTCGACCTTGCCGGCGTAGGTCTTCTGGCGTTTGGTCAGCTTGGCCATGTTCAGACTCCTTCCACCGTGACACCCATCGAGCGCGCCGTGCCCGCGACGGTGCGCACCGCGGCGTCGAGATCGGCGCCGGTCAAGTCCTTGACCTTGGTCTTGGCGATCTCCTCGATCTGCGCCCGCGTGAGCTTGCCGACCTTGTCGACGTGTGGCTTGGCCGATCCCTTGTCGAGCTTGAGCGCCTTCTTGATCAGCACCGCCGCCGGCGGGCTCTTGAGGACGAAGCTGAACGACTTGTCGGCGAAGGCGGTGATCACGACCGGCAGCACGAGGCCCGGCTCCATGCCCTGCGTCTGGGCGTTGAACGCCTTGCAGAACTCCATGATGTTCAACCCGCGCTGACCGAGCGCCGGACCGATCGGGGGTGACGGGTTGGCTTTGCCCGCCGGAACCTGCAGCTTGATGAAGCCGACAATCTTCTTGGCCATGATGGCTCTCCTTGACAGGCCCTGGCGCGCGCGCGACGGGGCTTCGAGTGCAAACGCAAAGGGCTGGCTACCTTTGCTCCTCTTGCCGATGTCTCGTCATCGGCAGCTACGGGCGGGATCGGCGGCGGCTTTCTTGCTGCCGCGGGCCTCCCGCCGGACCCTGGAACTGCTGGTCAGATCTTCTCGACCTGCCCGAAATCGAGCTCGACCGGCGTCGCGCGGCCGAAGATCGTGACCGAGACGCGCAGCTTGGACTTGTCGTAGTTCACGTCCTCGATCGCACCATTGAAATCCGTGAACGGACCTTCCTTGACGCGCACCAGTTCGCCGACCACCCATTCGACCTTCGGGCGCGGCTTCTCGACGCCTTCCTTCATCTGGTGGACGATCTTCTGCACCTCGGCTTCGGAGATCGGCGACGGGCGCGTCTTGGCGCCGCCGACGAAACCGGTGACCTTCGCGGTGTGCTTCACGAGATGCCAGCTGTCGTCGTCCATGTCCATCTCGACGAGCACATAGCCTGGGAAGAAGCGCCGCTCCGAGACGGACTTCTTGCCGTGCTTGAGTTCGACCACCTCTTCCATCGGCACGAGGATGGCGCCGAACTTGTGAGCGATCTCCGAGCGCTCGATGCGCTCGCGCAAGTTGCGCTCGACCGTCTTTTCCATGCCCGAATAGGCATGCACGACGTACCAGCGCTTGGTCGAAGCGGGCGCGGCCGGCGCCTGCGCTTCGACGACCGGCTGCGTGTCGCTCGCGATATCTTCAATCATGCTCGCATCCTTGTTCACAGCCCTAGCGCCTCCAGCCCAGCACCAGGTCGTACAGCACCCACTCGAGCGTCTTGTCGGTCAGCCACAGGAAAAGTCCCATGAAGAAGACGAATGCGAACACGTAGCCCGTCATCTGCATCGCTTCCTTGCGCGTCGGCCACACCACCTTGCGGATCTCGCGCATCGCGTCGCGACCGAAGGCGATCAGCGCCTTGCCGTTCTCGGAGGTGAAGAACACCGCCACCGCAACCGCAAACAACGCGAACAGCGCGAGTACGCGCAGCCACAAGTCTTCCTTCGCGAGCACATAGAAGGCCGCTACCGCCGCGACGACGAGCACGCCGGCAGCCACGAGCTTGGCCTTGTCGGCGCCGGTGGAAATGGTTTGGACTTGCGGAGCGTTGGCCATCTGTCTCACTTCAACTTGCAGCGGTGATCGGCTTTCGCCGCCACCACGGACTCTTCCTGCCGCGCGTGGCGGCAATCCCGACCCTCACACCTTCAGGTGGCAGGGGCGGAGGGCATCGAACCCCCAACCTCTGGTTTTGGAGACCAGCGCTCTGCCAATTGAGCTACGCCCCTGTGGTCGGATGAAAACTCTCGTCTGCAATGTCGGTTTGTCGATCTGCGGCCGCGATCGTTCACGGCCGTGCTGGGTTCACACCAAAATTCACTCGATGATCTTCGCCACGACGCCGGCGCCGACGGTTCTGCCGCCCTCGCGGATCGCAAAGCGCAGGCCCTCTTCCATCGCGATCGGGTTGATCAGCTTGACGGTGATGCTGACGTTGTCCCCCGGCATCACCATCTCCTTGTCCTTGGGCAACTCCACCGCGCCCGTCACGTCGGTCGTGCGAAAGTAGAACTGCGGCCTGTAGTTGCTGAAGAACGGCGTGTGCCGCCCCCCCTCTTCCTTCGACAGCACGTAGATCTCGGCCGTGAAGTGGGTGTGGGGCTTGACGCTGCCGGGCTTGCACAGGACCTGCCCGCGCTGCACGTCTTCGCGCTTGGTGCCGCGCAGCAAGATGCCTACGTTGTCGCCCGCCTGGCCCTGGTCGAGCAGCTTTCTGAACATCTCGACGCCGGTGCAGGTGGTCTTCTGGGTCGGGGCAATGCCGACGATCTCGATTTCTTCGCCAACCTTGATGACGCCGCGCTCGACGCGCCCGGTGACGACGGTGCCGCGCCCGGAGATGCTGAAGACGTCTTCGACCGGCATCAGGAAGGCGCCGTCGACCGCGCGCTCGGGCG
>CAZVNC010000266.1:0-4305 GCA_964628305.1 uncultured Ideonella sp. | reverse complement strand
ACGACGTCACCGGCTACCTGCGTGCTTCGGAAATCGCCCGCGAGCGCGTGGAAGATGCCCGCAACGTGCTGAAGGAAGGCGACGAGGTCACCGCGCTGATCATCAACATCGATCGCAAGACCCGCTCGATCCAGCTGTCGATCAAGGCCAAGGACAACGCCGACAGCCAGGAAGCGATGCAGCGTCTGGCGCAGACGAGCGAGCGCGAGAACGCCGGCACGACGAGCCTCGGCGCATTGCTGCGCGCGAAGCTCGACACCCAGAAAGACAACTCGTAAGTCCTGCGCGCACGGGCGAAGACGGCATGACCCGCTCCGACCTCGTCGCGCAACTGACCGAGCGCTTTGCGCAGTTGACGCACCGCGACACCGAGTTCGCGGTGAAGACGATCCTCGATGCGATGTCGGACGCGCTCGCGCGCGGGCACCGCATCGAGATCCGCGGCTTCGGCAGCTTCTCGATCAATCGGCGGCCGCCGCGCGTCGGGCGCAACCCGCGCTCGGGCGAGCAGGTCGTGATCCCGGAGAAGCTCGTGCCGCACTTCAAGCCGGGCAAGGCACTGCGCGAAGCGGTTGATGCCCGGCTGCCGGCCGACGACTCGACGCCTGCCTGAGCACGCCACCGGGCGCCCGCGTCGCGGGTCCGCGCGCAGCTCCTAGAATCGCCGCCGGAGGACGTGATGCGCATCTTCGTCTGGCTGTTCCGGGCCGCCATCTTCTTTTCGCTGTTCGCGTTCGCGCTGAACAACCAGCACGATGCCACCGTGAAGTGGTTCTTCGGGCAGGAGTGGCACGCGCCGATGGTCTTCGTCGTGCTGATCGCGTTCGCGCTTGGCGCCGTCTTCGGCGTGCTCGCGATGGTGCCGAGTTGGTGGCGGCACCGCCGCGTCGCGCGCCGGCATCGGCCCGAGCCGGCACCGCCGGGCGGCGCCGCCGCGCAACCTGCGCCGCCGACGCTCGAGATGCCGGTGCGCGATGGACTTTGAGCTGCAGTGGCTGCTGCTCGGATTGCCGCTGGCGTTCGCCCTCGGCTGGCTCGCGTCGCGCATCGATCTGCGCCAGTGGAAGCGCGAGCAGCGCGAATCGTCGCAGACCTATCTGAAGGGACTGAACCTGCTGCTCAATGAACAGCAGGACAAGGCGATCGATACCTTCATCGAGGTCGTGCAGAACGACCCCGACAGCACCGAGCTGCACTTCTCGCTCGGCAACCTGTTTCGCCGCCGCGGCGAATACGAGCGCGCGGTGCGCCTGCACGAGTTCCTGCTCGCGCGCGCCGGCCTGCCGCGCGCCGAGCGCGAGCGTGCGCAGGCCGCGCTGGCGCAGGACTTCATGAAGGCGGGCCTGTTCGACCGCGCCGAGCAGGCCTATCGCGCACTCGAAGGCACGCGCTTCGACACCGACGCCCGGCTTGCCCTGCTCGCGCTGCACGAACGTTCGCGCGACTGGCGCACCGCGATCGACGTTGCGCGCAAGCTCGAGCAAAGCGGCGCCGCGTCATTCGCGTCGCGCATCGCGCACTACTGGTGCGAGATCGCGCACGACGCCGACGCGCGCCGCCAGCCCGATGCGGCCCTCGAAGCGTTGACGCAGGCGCGCGAAGTCGACCCCCAGGCGCCGCGCCCGCTCGTCATGCTGGGCCGGCGACATGCGCACGACGGTGCGCATGCCCAGGCGATGCAGACGTTCGGCGAATTGCTGGTCGCGAATCGGGCGAGTTTCAACCTCGTCGCGCTCGAGTTCGCGGCCAGCGCGCGCGCCTGCGGACGCGATGCCGCGGCGCTCGAACAGCTCGACAGCGTGTACCGCACCGAGCCGTCGCTCGACCTGCTGTCGGCAATCGGCCAGCTCGACAGCGATGCGCGGCGCCAGCGCGAGCGCCTGACGCTGCACCTCGCGACGCATCCCGCGCTCTCCGCAGCGCAACAGTTGCTCTGCCTCGGCACCGGGCAAGGCGCCGCGCCACTCGCCGGGCCCGAAGTGCAGGCGATCGTTGCCGCGCTCGAGCAAGGCGCACGCCCGCTGCAGCGTTATCGCTGTGCGGCCTGCGGCTTCGAGGGCCAGCACCACTTCTGGCAATGCCCCGGCTGCATGGCCTGGGACAGCTATCCGCCGCTGCGGCTGGAGGAAGCGTAATGAGCACAGTGGCCGCGCCAAGCCGCGCCCGGATCGCAGCCGCGCGCGTGCTCGTGGTCGGCGATGCGATGCTCGATCGCTACTGGTTCGGCGCCGTCGACCGCATCTCGCCCGAGGCGCCGGTGCCGGTGGTGCGCATCGAGCGCGAGGAGGAGCGCCTGGGCGGTGCGGCGAACGTCGCGTTCAACGTTCATGCGCTCGGCGCCGGCGCGACGCTGCTCACCGTCGTCGGCGCCGACGAGGCCGCACGCACCTTGCAGGCATTGCTCGCGAGCGCTGGGGTGGCCACCCTGCTCGGCACCGATCCGAAGCTGCGCACCGTCGTCAAGCTGCGCGTGATCGGCCGCTCGCAGCAATTGCTGCGCGTCGACTTCGAGAATCAGCCCGATCACGAAGTGCTGGCCGGCATGCTCGACAGCCTCGAGCAGGCGCTGCCGGCGCACGGCGCGGTGCTGTTCTCGGACTACGGCAAGGGCGGCCTGGCCCACATCGCGCGCATGATCGCGCTCGCCCGCGGGCAGCAGCGCCCGGTGCTGGTCGACCCCAAGGGCAGCGACTTCAGCCGCTACGCCGGAGCGAACGTCATCACGCCCAATCGGGCCGAGCTTGCGCAGGTGGTCGGAGCCTGGTCGAGCGAGGCGCAACTGAGCGAGCGCGCGCAGAACCTGCGCGCATCGCTGCAGCTCGACGCGCTGCTGCTGACGCGCTCCGAAGAAGGCATGTCGCTCTTCGACGCCGAAGGCCATGCCCATGTGCCGGCGCTCGCGCGCGAGGTGTTCGACGTGACCGGCGCCGGCGACACCGTGATCGCCACGCTCGCCGCGATGCTTGCCTGCGGGCAGACGCTGCGCGAGGCGCTGCCGGTCGCGAACCGCGCCGGCGGCATCGTGGTCGGCAAGTTCGGTACCGCAAGCGTGAGCTACGAGGAGCTGTTCGAATGAAACCCGGCGGGAGGCACTGATGCGCGTAGTCGTCACCGGAGCCGCCGGGTTCATCGGCGCGAACCTCGTGCTCGGCTTGAACCGGCACGGCATCGACGACGTGATCGCGGTCGACGACATGACGGACGGCCCGAAGTATCGCAACCTGCTCGGCGCGCAGATCAGCGACTACTTCGACAAGCGCGACTTCTACGAACGCTTCGCCCGCGGCGAGTTCGGCAAGGTCGACGCCGTGCTGCACCAGGGCGCGTGCTCGGACACGATGGAGCACGACGGGCGCTTCATGCTCGACAACAACTACCGCTGCTCGAAGGACCTGCTCGACGCCTGCCAGGCGCGCGGCACGCGGCTGCTCTACGCCTCATCGGCAGCAACCTATGGCTCGAGCGCCACCTTCCGCGAGGAGCCGCAGTTCGAGCTGCCGCTCAACATCTACGGCTACTCGAAACTGCTGTTCGACAACGTGGTGCGCCGCATGCTGCCCGGCGCCACGTCGCAGGTCGCGGGGTTTCGCTACTTCAACGTCTACGGCCCGCGCGAGCAGCACAAGGGCCGCATGGCGTCGGTCGCGTTCCACCATCAGAACCAACTGCGCGAGACCGGCAAGGTGCGGCTGTTCGGCGAGTACGGCGGCTACGCGCCGGGGCAGCAGGCGCGCGACTTCGTCTACGTTGACGACGTCGTCGCGGTCAACCTGTGGTTTCTCGAGTACCCGGATCGCAGCGGCATCTTCAACCTCGGCAGCGGCCGCGCACAGCCCTTCAACGACATCGCGCTGGCGGTCGTGAACGCAGCCCGCGAGTGCGCTGGCGACACCCCGTTGACGCTCGCCGACATGGTGCGCCAGGGCGTGGTCGAGTACATCGATTTTCCCGCCGCACTCGTCGGCAAATACCAGTGCTTCACGCAGGCCGACCTCGGCGCGCTGCGGGCGGCAGGATGCGCGCACGCGTTCGCCGATGTCGCGACCGGCGTGCGGCACTACGCGCAGTGGCTCGCGGCGCATCCAGCAGCGTAGGCAGAGCCCCGTTCTCAGGATTCGTATCAGCCTGCGTTCAAACGCAAGAAGGCTTGGGAACCGTTCGTGGCGCGTTGCTGCGATTCATGGCGGCGGGTCGTGACGACGGCAACAGACTGACAGCGATCAGCCAGGGCACGGCGGTCTGTACCCGTTGACGACCCGTTGCGGCCGTTGAAGTCGCTCATCTCATTCCCAAGAAAGGCGGTCG
>CAZVNC010000265.1:0-4331 GCA_964628305.1 uncultured Ideonella sp. | reverse complement strand
GCAGATCGCGCAGCGCATCCAGCCGCGCCCACAGTTCGGCATTCTTCACCGGCTTCCGGTCGGCGGTCTTCCAGCCGCGCTGCTTCCAGCCGTGAATCCACTCGGTGATGCCCTTGCGCACGTACTCGCTGTCGGTGTGGATCGTGACCGCGCAACTGCGCTTGAGCGACGCGAGTGCTTCGATCACGGCGGTGAGTTCCATCCGGTTGTTGGTCGTGAGCGGCTCGCCGCCGAAGAGTTCCTTCTCATGGCCGTCGGCGCTGAGCCATGCGCCCCAGCCGCCCGGACCCGGGTTGCCCTTGCACGCGCCATCGGTGTAGATCGTCACCTGCGGGCGGCGGATCGCCGCGCGCGCGGTCCCGGGAGCGGTCGTCATGCAGCTTCGCGGTTGTTCGCGACGGCGGTCGGCGCCGCGATCTGCTTCGCGCTCTGCTGGCGGACGAGCCCGACCAGCCGCATGCCGCGCACGCGCTTGACGGCGACGAGAAAGTAGACCGCGCCAAACACCGGCCACCAGCGATCGCCGAGCCGATCCATCCAACCGAAGCGCGCCAGACCCTTCTCCGACGTGAACGGCGGCCGATAGCAGCCGAAGCGCCCGCCCTCGACCTCGAAGCTCAACAGCCGCAGCCAGTCGCGCAGCCGGCTGTAGCGCAGGAACTCGCCGTCGCTCGGCAGATAGAGCGGCCGGGCGGCGACGAGCCCGAGGCGTTGCCGCAGGCGCCCGAGCTTCTGGCGCAAGCCCCACAGACTGAACGGATTGAAGCCGAGGATGACAAGACGGCCCTCCGGACGCAGCACCCGCTCGACCTCGCGCAGGGCGCGATGCGCGTCGTGCGCCAGCTCGAGCGTATGCGGCATCACGATCAGATCGAGGCTCTGGCTGTCGATCGGCAGCGCTTCGAAATCGCAGCGCAAGAGCGCCGCGGCCGAAAGCTGGGCGTCGCTTTTCGGTGGCGTTGTGGTGGCGTCGAGCGCGATCCAGCGGTGCGGCATGCGGTTCGCGCGCAGCGCGTCGAGTTCGGGCAGCCCGAGTTGCAAGGCGTGAAAGCCGAAGACATCGACCACCGTCTGATCCAGCTCGCGCTGCTCCCAGCCAAGCAAATAGCGGCCCGCAGGGGTTTTCAACCAGTGAGCCAAACCTATAATCGCGCGGTCTTGCGTCATGAATTCAACTGCACCGCCATCTTCACCTACAAGAGCATCGGGGCGCCCGACGCGCGCCGTGAGGCGCCCGTCATCGTCCCGGCGTAGCCAGCGCCGGCATCCGCAGCGATGAGTGCAGCGACACCGACTCTGGCCGGCATTCTAGTGAGGCATCGTCGCTACGGCGCTCCCGAGGCGTTCGCCGCATATGGCGCCGCGATGCGTTTCGCGGCGGATGGTGCCGAGCAAGCTGCGCTCGCGGCGCTTCTCGAATCGAAGGACAACAAGCGATGACGATGCGACTTGCCGCCTTGATCGGCGCCCTGCTGCTCGCAGGCTGCGCGGCAACCCCGAGCCACACCGACACGGCGGCCCCGTCGACCCCGGATGCCGCGATCGCCGCGCCGGCGCCGGTCGCGCAAACGCCGCCCCCGTCGCAGGCGGCACAGATGGCCGCCGCCAAGCGCGCTTCGCGCACGGCAGGCAGCGGGGTCGACCCCGACGACGAAGCGGCACGCACCGACCTCTGGCTGCGCGTGCGGCGCGGCTTCGCGATCCCCGATCTCGACACCGACCTCGTTCGCAAGGGCGAGCAGTGGTACACGAGCCGCCCCGACTACGTCGCGCGCATGACCGAGCGCTCGAGCCGCTACATGTTCTACATCGTCGAGGAGATCGAGCGCCGCGGCATGCCAACCGAGCTTGCACTCCTGCCGTTCATCGAAAGCGCGTTCAACCCACAGGCGATTTCGGGCGCGAAGGCGTCGGGCATGTGGCAGTTCATGGCTGCGACCGGCAAGGACTTCGACCTCAAGCAGAACGTCTTTCGCGACGACCGGCGCAACGTCATCGCCTCGACCCGCGCCGCGCTCGACTACCTGACGAAGCTGCACGGTCAGTTCGGCGATTGGCAGCTCGCGCTTGCCGCCTACAACTGGGGCGAAGGCAGCGTGCAGCGCGCGATCGATCGCAATCAACGCGCCGGCAAACCGACCGACTACCTGAGCCTGAAGATGCCGGAGGAGACACGCTACTACGTGCCCAAGCTGCAGGCGGTGAAGAACATCGTCGCCGATCCGGGTGGCTTCGGCCTCACGCTGCCTCCGCTGCCGAATCATCCGTACTTCCAGAGCGTGCCGATCGAGCGCGACATCGACGTCGCGCTCGCGGTACGGCTCTCCGGCGTGTCGATGGAGGAGTTCAAGACCCTGAACCCGCAGATGAACAAGCCGGTTATCCTGGCCGCCGGCACGCCGCAGATCCTGCTGCCCTACGACAACGCGAACCAGTTTCTGCACCGGCTCGCGGCCTACAGCGGCAGCACGGCGAGCTGGACGGCGTGGGTCGCACCGAAGACGCTCAAGCCTTCGGCGGTCGCCGAGCAGGTCGGGATGAGCGAGTCGACACTGCGCGACGTGAACCGCATCCCGCCGAAGATGCTCGTCAAGGCCGGCTCGACCTTGATCGTGCCGCGCGGCGAGGAGCGACAGGCCGATGTCCCCGTGCATGTGGCCGACGGCGCGACGCTCGCGCTCGCGCCCGATCTGCCGCCGCTGCGCAAGACAACGCTCAAGGCCGGCAGCAAGGACAGCGTGGCGTCGATCGCCCGCCGCTATCGGGTCAGCACGGCGCAGGTTGCGCAGTGGAACGACGTCGCCGAAGCGGCGCGCTTCAAGCGCGGGCAGACGGTGGTCGTGTACCTGCCGGCCAAGCGTGTTCGGGTTGCCGCAGGCGATTCGCGCAACGACGCGGCGCAAGCCAAGCCCAGCACTCAAGCCAAGTCCAAGCCGGTTCGCGTCGCCGCCAAGTCCACGAACAAGCCGGCGAAAAAGGTCGCGAATTCGGGCCAGCGTGAAGCTGCGGCGGGCGTGCGCGTGGCTGAGTCCGGGTCGCGCGACAAGTCGAGCGTGCGTTGAGGCGGGCGGGCCGCCGACCACCGGCCCGCCTTCAATGCCCGGGCGCGGCGCGCATCAACCGAAGTTGGCCTCGGCGAACTTCCAGTTGACGAGCGAAGCGAGGAAGGTCTCGACCCACTTCGGCCGCAGGTTGCGATAGTCGATGTAGTAGGCGTGTTCCCAGACGTCGATCGTCAGCAGCGGCTTGTCGCCGGTCGTCAGCGGCGTGCCGGCGGCCCCCATGTTGACGATGTCGACGCTGCCATCGGCCTTCTTCACGAGCCAGGTCCAGCCTGATCCAAAGTTGCCGACCGCACTCTTCGTGAACGCTTCCTTGAACGCGGCGTAGTTGCCCCATTTCGCGGCGATCGCCTTGCCCAGCGCACCGCCTGGTTCGCCGCCGCCCTTGGGCGCCATGCAGTTCCAGAAGAAGGTGTGGTTCCACACCTGGGCCGCGTTGTTGTAGATGCCGCCGCTGGATTTGCGAACGATGTCCTCGAGGCTCATCGATTCGAACTCGGTGCCCTTTTGCAGGTTGTTCAGGTTCACCACGTACGCGTTGTGATGCTTGTCGTGGTGGTATTCGAGCGTTTCCTTGCTCAGGTGCGGCGCAAGCGCATCGTGCGCGTAGGGCAGCGCAGGCAGGGTGTGTTCCATTGCGTTCCTTTCTTGTCGGTTGGAAGGGGTCCGATGGATTGTAGGCATCCGCCCTGACCCTTGCCCGCTTGCCTGCATCAGCCGCCGCCGCTTGCGCGGACGACCTCGACCACATCGGCGCTGATTCGGCCATCGGCGAGCACGGCCGCGATCCGTTGTCCGGGCTCGAGTCGCGCCGTCGTCGTCAATGCAACGCCGTCTGCGTCGCTCAGCCAGGCGTAGCCGCGCGCCAGCACGCGGCGCGGGTCGAGCGCGTCGAGCCGCGCAGCGTGCGCCGCGAGGCGTTGTTGCTGCAGCGCGCACAGCACGCTGACCGCGCGCCGCAGGCGCAGTGCGAGCTGGCGTTCCTGCTGCGCGCGCGCGGCACCGGTCTGCCGCGCGGCCAGCATGAGCCGGTGCTGCAAGCTCGCAAGCCGCTGGCGCTCGCGCTCGAGCGCATCGGCTGGGCGCGCGATGCGCAGCGCGGCGCGATCGAGGCGCTGACGGCGGTCGTCGAGCGCGCGCTGTACGCGCTGATGCAGCAGAACGAATGCTGCTTTCAGCGCGCCCAGGCAGTCACTGCGCGACGGCACGGCGATCTCGGCCGCCGCGGTCGGCGTCGGCGCGCGCAAGTCGGCGGCGAAGTCGGCGAGC
>CAZVNC010000264.1:2533-4341 GCA_964628305.1 uncultured Ideonella sp. | reverse complement strand
CATGCGCGTTGGTCGTGATCTCGCCGGCCAGCACCACGAGGCCGGTGTTGGTCAGCGTCTCGGCGGCGACGCGCGATCTAGGGTCCTGCTTGAAGATTGCGTCGAGAATGGCATCCGAGATCTGGTCGGCCACCTTGTCGGGATGGCCCTCGGAAACGGATTCGGAAGTGAAGAGAAAGTCGTTCGCCATGTGGATGCTCCGGTCGGGTTTCAGATCGCGTTGCCGGTCTGGTTTCCCTTCGGAGTCGGCGAACGCTTTAGCAGGATTTGTTGAGCGACGTTTCGGTCGTCGCCCGGCAGACGCCCTTTCGCATCTGCATCGCCCCGCAAGTAGTTCATAACTCGGCGATGGCCGCATTATAGGAAGCATGCAACGCGTCGTCATCTGGCTCTCGCGCCGCCCCTTGTGGCTTTTGCACGCCATCGGCGCGGCGATCGGCTGGCTGACCTACTGGTTGTCACCAACCTACCGCCGGCGCGTGCGGGCGAACGCGGCGCTCGCCGGCATTCCGCTGTGCGCGCGGCGCGGCGCGGTCGCCGAAGCGGGCCGGGCATTGCTCGAGTTGCCCTACCTCTGGCTGCGCCCGCCGGGCGAGCGCCTCTCGCCCCCGGTGCAGTGGGACGGCGCGGCACTGATCGATGCCGCCCACGCGCAGGGCCGCGGCATCGTCTTCCTCACGCCCCACATGGGCAGCTTCGAAGTCACGGCGCAGGCTTACGCCGAGCGCTACGCCGAGGCGCGCGGGCCGATCACGGTGCTCTACCGGCCGGCGCGCAAGGTCTGGCTGCGCGAACTGGTCGATACCGCCCGCGCCCGGCCGGGTCTCGCTGCCGCGCCGGCGACGCTCGCCGGCGTGCGCCAGATGATCCGCGCGCTGCGCCGCGGCGAGGCGGTCGGACTGCTGCCCGACCAGGTGCCGCCGGCGGGCCTGGGCGTGTGGGCGCCGTTCTTCGGCCAGCCTGCGTACACGATGACGCTTGCCGCGCGCCTCGTGCAGCAGACCGGCGCGACGCCGCTGCTCGCCTGGGGCGAGCGCCTGGCGCACGGCAAGGGCTACGTCGTGCGGCTCTCGGCACTTGCCGAGCCGCTGCCGGCCGACGATCCAATTGCCGCCGCGACCGCCGTCAATCGAGCCATGGAATCGCTGATCCTGCGCGCGCCGCAGCAGTACCTGTGGGGCTACAACCGCCACAAGGGACCGCGCCAGGAGGCCGACCCGCGCGCCAACGCGTGATGGTGCGCTCGAGCGCCGCAGGCCACCGCCGATAATCCCCGCATGCAACTCAGGTTCACAAAGATGCAGGGCGCGGGCAACGACTTCGTCGTCATCGACGCGACGCGCGCCCCGCTGCTTCTGGCGCCCGAGCAGATGCGTCGCCTCGGCGATCGGCGCTTCGGCGTCGGCGCCGACCAGATCCTCGTCGTCGAGGCGAGCGACACGCCGCAGGTGGACTTTCGCTACCGCATCTTCAACAACAGCGGCGACGAGGTCGAGCATTGCGGCAACGGCGCGCGCTGCCTGGTGCGCTTCGTGCACGACAAGGGCCTGTCGGCGAAGAAGACCTTGCGCGTGGAGACCGTCAACAACCTGCTCGAACTGCGCCTGCAGGACGACGGCCGCGTGACGGTCGACATGAACCGGCCGGTGTTCGAACTGGCGCGAATCCCGTTCGACGCCGCCGGGCTCGAGGCGCGCAAGATGGGCGGCTTCGAACTCTGGCCGCTCGCGCTGACCGGCGCAACGGTCGAGGTCGCCGTGCTGTCGATGGGCAATCCGCACGCGGTGCAGCTCGTCGCCGACGTCGAT
>CAZVNC010000264.1:0-2523 GCA_964628305.1 uncultured Ideonella sp. | reverse complement strand
GCAACGCGGTGCGATTGCGCGTCTTCGAACGCGGCGCCGGCGAGACGCTGGCCTGCGGCACCGGCGCCTGCGCCGCGGTCGTCGCCGGCATTCGCCTCGGGCTGCTCGACGCTGCGGTCGAGGTGAGCACGCGCGGCGGATCGCTGCGCATCGAATGGGCGGGCGCCGACAGCCATGTGCTGATGACGGGGCCGGCACAGACTGTCTTTGAAGGAAGCATCGACCTATGACGACGAACCTCGGCACCCAGGGCATCACCGAAGCCGACATCGCGAATTTCCTCGCCAACACGCCGGGCTTCTTCGAGCGCCACGCCGAGCTGCTCGGCGCCGTGCAGCTCACGAGCCCGCACGGCCAGCGCGCCGTCTCGCTGCAGGAGCGGCAGATGGAAATGCTGCGCGACAAGATCAAGGGGCTCGAGGGCAAGATCATCGAGATGATCCGCAACGCGCAGGACAACCTCGGCCTCACCGACCGCCTGCATCGCTGGACGATCGAGATCATGCAGACCGCCAGCCCGGCCGATGTGCCGGTCGCGGTGGTCGATGGCCTGATGCGCGAGTTCCAGATCCCGCAGGCCGCAATCCGCGTCTGGGGCGCCGACGCGCCGTACGCCGCGCTGCCGTTCGCGCAGGCGGTCGGCGCCGACGCGAAGACCTTCGCCTCCAGCCTGGGCGCGCCGTATTGCGGCGTGAACGCCGGCTTCGAGGCGGCGCAGTGGTTCGCCCTGCCGGCGCAGATCATGTCGCTCGCGCTGATCCCGCTGCGCGCCGCGCCCGCCGCGCCGGCATTCGGCATGCTCGTTCTCGGCTCGCCGGACCCGACGCGCTACAGCGCCGACATGGGGACCGATTTCCTGGTCCGGGTCGGCGAGATCGCAAGCGCCGGCCTCGCGCGGCTGCTCGGCCCGAGCGGCGCGGGCGATCAGTAGGGCATTCGGTCGGTGGACTCGAAGGCGCCCGGCGTGACTCACGAAGCGCCCGCCGCGGCCGCGGCACCCGCGGCACCCGCGGCCATCGAACGTTACCTGACGCACCTGCGCGTCGAACGCCGGCTCGCCGCGCGCACGCTCGCAATCTACGAAGACGCGCTGCGGCGGCTGGCACGCCAGGCGCAGTCGGTGGGCGTCGCACTCGATGCCGTCGAACCGCAGCACGTGCGGCGCTGGGCGGCGCAGATTCACGGCGCAGGCCTCTCGCCGCGCAGTGTCGCGCTGCACCTGAGCGCGTGGCGCGGGCTGTACCGCTGGCTGGGCCGCGACGCCGCCGTCGCCGCCAATCCAGTCGAGGGCGTGCGCGCGCCGAAAGCCGCCAAGCCGCTGCCGAAGGCGCTCGCCGTCGATCAGTCGGTCGCACTCGCCGAGCACCGCGGCAAGGGCGACCCGGCGCTCGAAGCGCGCGACGCCTGCATCGTCGAACTGCTCTACGGCAGCGGACTGCGGATCGCCGAACTCGTCGGCCTCGACATCCGCGCGAGCGCCGGCGCGCGCGGCTGGGTCGATCTGCCCGGCGGCGAGGCGCACGTGCTCGGCAAAGGGAGCAAACGCCGCAGCGTGCCGGTCGGCAGCGCGGCGCGCAACGCGCTCGCGGCCTGGCTGCCGCTGCGGGCGGCGCTGGCGAAACCCGACCAGCCAGCGCTGATCGTCGGCCGCAACGGCACGCGGCTGACGGCGAGCCAGATACGCTCGCGCCTGAAGATGCGCGCGATCGAGGCCGGCATCACCAGCCACGTCCATCCGCACATGCTGCGCCACTCGTTCGCATCGCACCTGCTGCAGTCGAGCGGCGATCTGCGCGCGGTGCAGGAACTGCTGGGCCACGCCAGCATCAGCACGACCCAGGTCTACACGAAGCTGGACTTCCAGCATCTCGCCAAGGTCTACGACGCGGCGCATCCGCGTGCGCGCAAGCGATAAGCGCTGCCGCTTCCGCTGCCAGCGCGTCAAGCCCTGGACGGCGGCGGCAACGTGATGCGCGGATCAAACTTGGACCGGTGCACGCTGAAGAACGCCTTCACGTTGCGCACGTTCGCATCGATCGTGAAGAGGCGCTGCACGAGCGCGTGATAGCCCGGCATGTCGGCGACCTGCGCGACGAGCACGAAGTCCGGCCCGGGCGAGACGCGGTAGCACTGCTGGACGCTGGCGTCGGCCGCAACGCGTGCCTCGAACGCGGCGAGCAGTTCGGCGCCCTGGCGATCGAGCGTGATCTCGACCACCGCGGTCAAGCCGGCGCCGAGCTTCTCGACCGACAGCAGCGCGACGCGGCGCTCGATCACCCCCGCCGCGGTGAGCCGCGCGACGCGGCGCAGGCAGGTTGCTGGCGAAACGTGCGCGCGCTCGGCGAGCGCCTGGTTGGACAGCGAGGCGTCGTTCTGCAGCAACTCGAGCAGGCGCAGATCGGTGGCATCGAGGTTCGGGTTCTTAGCGGCTTCGTTCATATTTCTACTCTTTATGCAATATTTCACCGCCGCAGTACAACAATGGCGATTCCATCCGAATCCGGCGCGATTATGAAAGCATCC